>NZ_JAUQTZ010000041.1:0-47704 GCF_059803845.1 Rhizobium sp. UFLA01-1127
GGCGACGCCGTGGCCGGAAAGGCCGCCGAGATAATCGAGCACAGCCTTCTGGCTCTCATGGGCAAACAGCATGACGAAGGGTTTGCCGCGCGTTTCCTGGTCGTCATAATTGAAGAGGGCGCTAGCCGAGCGGTTCATCGAACGGATTTCTCCGTCCTGGCCGATGATGATCACGCCGTCCGTTGCCGTCTCGAGCGTCGAGCGCAGCTCCTCGATCTCGACCTGCAGCTTCGCGACTTTTTCGAGAATGCGTTCGGGACGCGCTTCCTCTGCAACCGGCTGTGGCGGGGCAGACGGCTCGCTCCCTTCCACCGGCATCAGCGCCAGCATCAAGGCCGTGCCGTCTTCCCAGCGGATCGATTGCAGCCGGGCTGTCACCGGCACCAGCGCATCGTCGGCACGCACGACCATCATCGTGCCCGGCTGCTCGGTCTTGCCCTCCAGATCATTGCGCTGCAGCAGCGCGTCCAGCCCGCCGACCTGTTCGAGACCTTCAAGGCTGTCATAGCCGGTCAGCCGCAGGAATTCCGGATTGCCGTGGATCAGGCGATCGCCGGCGTGGACAAGGATGGCGAGCGGCAGCTGGTCGACGATATCGGGCGAGAGGCCGGTACGCATCTTCACGCGCGGCGGAATGGTGTTGCTCAGGACATCGAGCGGATCGAAATCCTCTTCTGGTTCGAACAGTGGCGCAGAAACTTCGGACGGAACGGAGCCAGCGGTTGCGTTTGTCCGGTCCCTGGTTTCGGAGTCCTCCGCAGCGCGGACAGGTGACCGCTGCTCGGGGGCTTGCTCCGCATCGTCATTGTGCGTCCGCCCCTCCGCATGACCACCTTCAGCCGCTGCTTCCGTTGCATCGGACAGAATTTCGTCGGCCGCGTTCGGTTGTGGAGAGATACCGGCATCGTCTTCATGCGGCTCTTCGGGAAGCTGCTCCGCAGGCGGTTCCGTGCGCTTGCCGAAGGGCTCCAGCTGCCGCGCGATCTCGCGGAAGGCAGCCTGCTCGCTGAGCGAAAGGCCGGCCTGCATCGATGCCCTGCGCTCGTGCAGGCGCACAACCTTGTCCGATTCGCGACGGTCCGGCGTTTCGGAAATCCGCAGCGCGGGCGGTTCATGATGCGTGGCGGGGGCCTCTGCCGCACCCTGCGACGAGCTTTCGACCTTCTCCGCCGCGGCCGATGTTTCTTCCTGTTCGTGAGCTGGTCGCTCGTTCGGCGCTGCTGCTTCTTTCGGAGCGGGCTCGTCAACGGGAACAGCCGTATCGGCTTCCCGCCCATGGAGAGCCATGCCGCGTTTCATCGGATCTTCGATCGCATCTGCCATGCGGACGACGCCGAAGCCCCTGAAACCGTCGAATTCGCGGCTGCGCGTATAGGTCGGCAGGGCGGCGAGATCGACCGGTACTGTCAGGCTCGTGCCTTCCACCGGCCAGTAGATCGTGCGGCCGGACCATGTATCGCGCCGCGCCAGTAGTTCCGCAATCTTGCCGTCCGGATCGAGATTGAAACTGCGGGCAACATCGGCAAAGGCCCTGCCGGCGATCTGGGCGGCACGCGGTCCCACGGCATCGGCGAATTCGCGCGAAACCTCGCTGAAATGACCCGCAGCATCGATTTTCCAGACGAAACGGGTAGCGCGTCCGTTTCGTTTGAAGCTGAAACCTTCCGCCGGCGTGCTCTCAATATCGGCCGGAATATCCGACGAAACTGGTTCGGTTGCTGCGGTCGTCTCTTTGCTGGCCGTCGGGGCGGGCTGCTCTCCGGTTCGAGCGCCAGCTTCCGATGCGTCTTCGAGCGGCGCAGGCGCCTCTCCTTCGTTCGAACTTTCGGCGGCCGGAGCCGTCTCCTGTTGCTCGTCCGCCTGATATTCCGGCGTCTCGTCCAGCTCCTCGATGCCTGCAACGGCGTCGATGACGTCGCCGAAGGGGGCGGTCGGAGCTGTTTTCGGCTCCTCGTCCGCCGCCGCTGCTTCGAGCTCCTTGCGGGCTTCCTCCGCCTGCGGCTCGACCATTGCCGCGGGGCGAGGTTCCTCGGCAAGGCTTTCCGTCGGGTCTAGATGGCCAAGCACCGTCTCCACCACGAACAGCAGATGCAGGGCCGGAATTTCCGAGAGCTTGCCGATGGCTGCGGGCAGGTAGCCGCGCCCGGTCGGGATCGGCCGCTTGATCAGCCGGTCAGGCTGAGCACCGGCCATGGTCGTCAGCATCCGCGCCGTCTGCGGCGTTACGCCGAGCGTTCTGAAGCCGGCAGATGCGGTAACGATTTCGCCGTCACGGCCGATGACGGCGATATGGGTATCTGGGTCGTCGAAACCGTCGATCATGCGCTTGGCGCATTCGGCTGCTGCGAGCGGTTTCGAGGAGACTGGAGAGGAAAACAATACGGCCTCTTCGCCAGCCTGGATGCGGATGAGCTCGACGGCTGCGTTGACGACGGCCCGCTGGAAGCCGGAAGCCATGCGGATCAGGAATGTGCGCTGGTCGCCGACCGCGCCGAGGCCACGCGCTGTTGCCTCGATCTGGCGGAACGAGACGTCGCCGGATTTCGGTCCTTGCTCGACAAAATCGTAAATGACGTCATAGCCGAAGAGGTTGGCGCCGGCGCCGTTTGCCCAAAGCACACGATCCATGCCGGTCGAGAACATGACCATGGCTTCACCGCGCGCGAAACGCTCCCGAACGCAAGGATGCACGGCAATGTCAATGAACGGGTATTGAATTGCGGGCATTTTCCAACCTGTTTTGCGGGCGTGACCGCCTCTCTTGATTTAACGGTTTATTAATAACGGCGCCCTGCTTTTCGGTCCAGCGAAAGGCCCATTTTTCGGCCGGAAAGGTTAACGTCTTGTGCGGCGCACAAATATGTTGCGCTGCACAATCATTTATATTATATAGGCCTCACACAGGTTCACGATGGGCGCCTCAGAGAGGGCCTTTTTAGGAGCGTAATCATGGCTACTGTAAAGAAAGACGACGTTTTTTCAACGGCTGCATTCGATCCGTCCAAGGTCTCCGAGACCTTCCGCGAGTTCGCGGAAAAGGGTGCTGCCCAGTCCAAGGAAGCCTTCGCAAAGCTCAAGGCTGCGACCGAGGAAGCAAGCAAGACGGTTGAAGCAACCGTGCAGACCGCACAGGCTGGTTCCGTAGAAATCGGCCTCAAGGCGATCGACGTTCTGCGCACCAATGCCGAAAGCTCGCTTGCCCACATGGAAGCCCTGCTTCGCGTCAAGTCCGTTGCCGAACTCTTCGAACTTCAGACCGCTTTCATCCGCAAGCAAGCAGAAGTCACCGTCGAGCAGGCCAAGTCCATTCAGGACACCACCAAGAAGGTTGCCGAAAAGCTGGCAAAGCCCGCCAAGGACGCCGCTGAAAAGGCAATGGCCTCCTTCAAGGCCTGATCGTTTTCGACAAGTCTCCCAAGGCACGAACGTCCCGTTCCCAGGTGAAAGCCTGGGGCGGGACTTTTCATTTCGGCGCAAGCCGGCTTGGGCGGTATCCGGCCGCGCATCATCATTTGGATATCTGCAAAGCTTTTTTATATTGCGGGGAGATAGGACTTGAAATAATTTCAAAGTCCTCGTATGTGACCCCCGTTGTCGCGGCAACGCGAGCATGTGCGGTTGTAGCTCAGTTGGTTAGAGCGCAGGTTTGTGGCACCTGAGGTCAGTGGTTCGACCCCACTCAACCGTACCATTCCCTCCTCTTCCGTCCGTTAGAGGACGCCGTCGATGCCTGTGGCCTCGCGGGTCTATTTCTTATCTTGAGGCTTCTTCGATACATGGCCAGGCGATATCGGATCGCTCGCCGGAAAAGTCTCTTCCAGCGCTTCCTCCAGATAATCGTCCTGCTCCTTGTGTTCTTTTTCGCTGGGCTTCTGCTGCTTCTTGTCGCTCATCGTCCTGGCTCCCTGATCTCCCTGAAATAATAGGCCGGGTCCGGCCATTGTCCAGCAGCAAGGGTGGGCAGTCGGGCGCCGGCGGCCGGATACCGCGGCGCTCGGGTCACATATGGAAATTTATCTTGGAACCCTCCGTATCGCTCGTCGTTGTGTCCATATCGGCAATGACACGAAAGGAGCGGGCATGTCTGTACCGAACGAGCCGATCCCAGAGACGCCTCCGATACCGGAACCGGGCTGGGCGCCGAAGCCGCCGGTCGAGGAGCCGGATCCGGACAGGTTGCCGGATGAAATTCCCGTTCCCAATCCCGACGAGAACGAGGAGCCGCCGAAACATGCGGCGGTCTCGGCGCTGCCGCATCCGCCATCCTGGTGGAGCACCTTGATGCCATGATGTTTGTGAGGATAAGCACCTGCCAGTTATGGGCGCAATCCGCACGCGTCATGTCACAAGAATATCCGCCGCTCCTCGCTCACCAGCTCCTGCAGAAAATCCGCGACGGTGCGCACACGTACCAGGTCGCGGGCGCTTTCATGATAGGTGGTCCAATAAGCGCGCTTGATGGAGACATCGGGCAGGATTCGCGTCAACTCCTGAAACTGCCTGGCGATGTAATCGTGCAGAATGCCGATGCCCGCGCCGGAGCGCACCGCTTCCGTCTGGCCGATCGAGGTAGAGATTTCGAAGGAGGCGTCCCAGCTTCGCATGATCTCGCCGGAAAAATTCAGCGAAGCCGTGAAGATCAGGTCTTCAACATAGCCGACGCGGGGATGCAGCTTCAAGGCTTCGACGCTGTCGGGCAACCCGGCCTGTTCCAGATAGGCTTTCGAAGCATAGAGCCCGAGCGTATAGTCCGTCAGCTTGGATGAAACCAGGCGGCCCTGCTCGGGCCGTTCCAGCGTGATCGCGATATCCGCTTCGCGCTGCGACAGCGAGAAGGAGCGGGGGACGGGCACGAGCTGTATGCGCAGCTCCGGATAGCGGGCGATCAGGCGCCCGAGCCGCGGCGCGAGGAAGGAGACGCCGAACCCGTCGGGCGCGCCGATCCGCACGGTCCCTGTGATGGCGCTGTCGAGATGACCGACGCTGGCCTGCGCGCGCAGCATCTCCGTTTCCATACGTTCCGCCGCATGCAGGAAGATCTCGCCTTCCGCCGTAAGGTCGCAGCCATTGGTGCGGCGCACCAGCAACCGCGTCTTCAATCTTTCCTCCAGTGTCGTCACCCGGCGGGAGAGAGTGGCGTGGTTGACCCCCAGCCGTTTCGAAGCGGCCAGGATCTGGCCCGTGCGGGCCACGGCCAGAAACATGCGGACGTCATCCCAATCCATTTGCATATCCTCTCTTGCACAAGAAGGACTTTAATTTTTGCACAACGGTTGCTTATAGCAGCTCATTGATTTGTGTAAATTGAAGTGCCATCCTGTCATCATCGAAGAAAACGAGGAGGCACATCCATGCGTGAGATTGGTCATTTCATCGGCGGCAAGCACGTCGCCGGCACGAGCGGGCGCAGCAGCAAGGTTTACAATCCGGCAACCGGCGAAATGCAGGCGACTGTCGCGCTCGCCAGCGTCGAGGAAATCCGCGCAGCCGTCGAAAATGCGAAGGCCGCACAGCCCAAGTGGGCCGCTACCAATCCGCAGCGCCGCGCCCGCGTCTTCTTCAAGTTCGTCGAGCTTCTGAACAAGAACATGGACGAGCTCGCCACGCTGCTTTCCAAGGAGCACGGCAAGACTGTCGAGGATTCCAAGGGCGACGTTCTTCGCGGCCTCGAAGTCTGCGAATTCGTCTGCGGCATTCCGCATCTGCAGAAGGGTGAGTTCACCGAAGGCGCCGGTCCGGCGATCGACATGTACTCCATCCGCCAGCCGGTCGGCGTCGGTGCCGGCATCACGCCGTTCAATTTTCCGGCCATGATCCCGATGTGGATGTTCGCCCCGGCAATCGCCTGCGGCAACGCCTTTATCCTGAAGCCGTCCGAGCGCGACCCGTCGGTGCCGCTGCGTCTGGCCGAACTCATGATCGAAGCCGGCCTGCCCGCAGGCATCCTCAACGTCGTCAATGGCGACAAGGCGGCCGTGGACGCCATCCTGACCGATCCGGACATCGCCGCCGTTTCCTTCGTCGGCTCCACGCCGATCGCCCGCTACGTCTACGGCACGGCTGCCATGAACGGCAAGCGCGCCCAGTGCTTCGGCGGCGCCAAGAACCACATGATCATCATGCCCGACGCCGATATGGACCAGGCCGTCAATGCTCTGATGGGCGCCGGCTACGGTTCGGCCGGCGAGCGCTGCATGGCGGTATCGGTTGCAGTCCCGGTCGGTGAAGACACGGCCAACCGCCTCGTCGAGAAGCTGGTGCCGAAGATCGAATCCCTGCGCATCGGCCCCTATACCGACGATAAGGCCGACCTAGGCCCGCTCGTCACCAAGGACGCCTATAACCGCGTCAACGGCCTGATCGACCGCGGCGTCGAAGAAGGTGCAAAGCTGGTGGTGGATGGCCGCGGCTTCAAGCTGCAGGGCTATGAGGACGGCTATTTCGTCGGCGGCACGCTGTTCGACCACGTCAAGCCTGAGATGGACATCTACAAGACCGAGATCTTCGGGCCGGTTCTCTCCGTCGTTCGCGCCAAGAATTACGAAGAAGCTCTCGATCTGCCGATGAAGCACGAATACGGCAACGGCGTTGCCATCTACACCCGTGACGGCGATGCGGCCCGCGATTTCGCCTCGCGCATCAATATCGGCATGATCGGCGTCAATGTTCCGATCCCGGTTCCGCTTGCCTATCACTCTTTCGGCGGCTGGAAGGCTTCGAGCTTCGGTGATCTCAATCAGCACGGCACGGACTCGATCAAGTTCTGGACGCGTACGAAGACGATCACCGCCCGCTGGCCGTCCGGCATCAAGGATGGCGCCGAATTCGTCATGCCGACGATGAAGTAAGCATCACCGTACTCAGTCATATCGACCGCCGTCCGGAACGTTTCGGGCGGCGGTTTTTTTGTTGTGTTTGTTTTCGATGGAGTCATCTTGCCTAAGCTGTGGTTTTTGTTTAAGAACAAAACAGGAACATAGAGAGGGCCGCGCGATGTCCGCAACCTATCAGATCGACTATCTCGAATTTCCGTCGAAAGACGGCCTGAAGACCCGGCGCTTCTTTGAGGAGGCTTTCGATTGGAGTTTCGTCAGCTATGGGCCGACCTATCATGCCATTGAGGCTGCCGGCATCGACGCCGGCATCCAGGGCGATGCTGCGGAGGCGACCGGAGCACCGCTGCCTGTTGTGCGCACCACCGATCTGGCAGCAGCTCAGCGCGCCGTCGAGTTCGCCGGCGGCGTCATCACCCGGCCAGCCTTCGATTTTCCCGGCGGCAGGAGATTTCATTTCCGCGAACCGGGCGGCTGTGAAATGGCGGTATGGGTGTCTGCGCCATAAGTGAATTGGCGCCGTTGTGGCATTAAGGTTGCAGTCTTGCGGGCAAATTGATCGTTCGCGCCTCAAGTGCGGCGAGCCTGTATTTTTCCATTGATTGGCGGTCGCTTTCCTGATCTCAAATGCAATGCTAAGGCGAGTGACGTGTCGCGCAAACACGTCGCCCAGCGGCTGGTGCTTACGTGGAATGCCGTGGGAGCGCTCGTCCTCTTGTGGGGTAGGGGAATAGAACATGGCAGTTGTTGAGCAAGATTATCCGCTGGGCGGAAGCCCCTTTTTCCAAAGGGCTTCCTTTACCGGCAACGCTTCGGAATATTTCGGCATTTGGATCGTCAACATTCTCCTGACGATCGTCACTCTGGGCATTTATTCGGCTTGGGCGAAAGTTCGGCGCAACCGGTATTTCTACGGCAATACGGTCATTCTGGGCCATAACTTCGAGTATCATGCCAGGGGCAAGCAGATACTGATCGGACGGTTGATCGTCTTCGGCTTTTTGATCGCGATAAATGTCCTCTCCCATTTGGCACCATTGGCATTGCTGGCGCTTTGGCCCGTCATGCTGGTCGTGTTTCCGTGGTTCCTCATGCGTGGACTGAGGTTCAATGCGCGGGTGACGAGCTACCGAAATGCGCGCTTCGATTTCGTCGGCACCTATGGCGGTGCGTTCAAGGCGATCTTTTTTGGTGCCGTTATAACGGTGATATCGCTTGGGTTATTGTCTCCGGTCGCAAGCCGCTGGTTCTACAAATATATTTTCGACAATCTGCGCTATGGCGATCGACCGTTCTCCACCGAGCCGAGATTGGGCGCGCTCTACAAGGTTTTCGGAGCCATGATCGCAATCGCCATCGGCGGAGGCCTGGTGTTTGGCTTTGCTGCCGCCGCTGGTCTCCACGGCGTTGTGGTAAATTCAGCCCGTGCAGGCCTCAGTTCGGCGCATGTGGGAGCTGTCGCTGGCCTATTCGCATATGTATTTGCTGGCCTCTACTACCGGGCGTCGATCCGCAACGTCATCTGGTCGGCCGCAACGGTCGATCATCGCCATCAGCTCAAAAGCGACCTCGGTCGCCGCCGCTATGCGTGGATTGCGATTTCCAATGTCGTCGTCACCCTGTTAACTCTCGGATTGATGCGTCCCTGGGCGGCGGTGCGCATGCAACAGTTCCTCGCGGAGCATACCGCGATCAGCGTTGACGGCGAGATCGGCGTCGTCTTCGACCAGATCCGCTCGACCGGCAGCGCGATCAGTGCGGAATATCTCGATTTCGATGGATTCGACTTTGGCTTCTGATCCGAAGACGATCGCGACGGGCATCTGGCATCCGCCGCATTCCAGCCGGGAGGTTCCGTCCCGGCTGATGGATATCGGTGGGTCTCTCATCGTGATCTCGTCAGAAGAGGGTGCGGAAGACAAGCGGCTTGTCTGGGGTATTCGCTCGGATATCGAGGTCAGCCAGCGCGTCGGCTCCATCCCGCGTCGCATTGCGTTCGGGAATGAATCGGTTTTTGAGACCCGCGATAATGACGCTGTCGATGCTTACCTGCGAAGCCGCGGCGAGGGACGCAGCGGTTTCATTCATGGGCTTGAGATCGTTCGTCCCCGATTGATCGCCTTTGCTCTCGCGACGTTCGTCCTTGCCTCGACCATCTATCGCTATGCCCTGCCGATTCTGGTCGAGCTTGCTGTCGTGGTGACGCCGCCGATAGTGCCGGAGATGATGTCGGCGGGGACGCTGAAGACATTGGACCAAGTGACCCTCGGTCCCAGTAAGCTACCGGCGGCACAGCAGACGGAAATTCGCGATGATTTCGCCAGAATAGCCGCGAATGCGGAAGGCGGTGCTGGCCGTTACCATCTGATTTTCCGCGATGGCGGCCTTATAGGCCCGAACGCCTTCGCTCTGCCGGACGGCAGCCTTGTTCTGACCGACCAATTGGTCGAACTTGCCGGCGGCGATAAGGAGATGATTATCGCCGTGCTCGGCCATGAGATCGGTCACGTCGAATACAAGCACAGCCTGCGTCAGCTTTATCGTGCTGCGGGTGTTGCAGGTCTCGTGCTCCTGATCGCCGGCGACGTAGGCTCTGGCATTCAGGATCTGTTGACGCAAGGTGGCGGCCTGCTTGCGCTTTCCTATTCTCGCGAAGCCGAGGCCCAGGCCGATCGCCGCTCCGTCGAACTGATGCAGGCGGCGGGCATGGATCCGACGGCGCTATCGCGGTTTTTCGATATCCTCGAAACGAAACTCGGCGATCATGGCAGCACCAGCATACTCTCAACCCATCCGGGGACACCAGAGCGCAAGCAGGCGATCCTCGATTACGTGAAGGAGCTGAAGGTGAAGAAGACGATGCCGGACGGGTGAGAAGCCTGAGGCTTTCGAAATAACGTGAATATGAATTTCATATTTTGGAATTGTTCAAAACTAAGAAAGCCACTATATACGGGTCCAGCCCCTAAGCAGCCTTGATGTCAGGAGATCGGCATGCGCTTGACGAAACAGACCAATTACGCCGTGCGCATGTTGATGTATTGCGGTGCCAATGAAGGCCATCTGAGCCGCATCCCCGAGATCGCGAAGGCATACAATGTTTCCGAGCTGTTCCTCTTCAAGATTTTGCAGCCGTTGACCAAGGCAGGTCTCGTCGAAACGGTGCGTGGCCGCAATGGCGGCGTGCGCCTGGCAAAGCCCGCGACCGATATCAGCCTTTTCGACGTCGTTCGCGTGACCGAGGACAGCTTCGCCATGGCGGAGTGCTTCGAGGATGGCGTGGTGGAATGTCCGCTGGTTGACAGCTGCGGCCTCAATTCGGCGTTGCGCAAGGCGCTGAACGCCTTCTTCGACGTTTTGACGGAATATTCCATCGACGATCTCGTCAAGGCGCGGCCGCAGATCAACTTCCTGCTCGGCCTGACCGGCCAGGATCGCAAGGCAATCGCCAAGAAGCCGGCGATCGCAGCGCCGGCTGCCTGATCGGGCACCTCTGTTACGCTTTATTCTTGGTCCGCAGTTGCCTCCGGTAGCTGCGGATTTTCGTTTATTTTGCCTCCTATGCGGGCAGTAAACGGTTCGCGGATCGCAAGAGTAAAATGTCAAATCATTCTGAATCTGCCAAAGGTAAGCAAATTTTTGCCAGAATATTACCAATTCAAAGGTTTTTTCGCCCGAAAATTTCCAAACTCCACAAATTAGAAGAATTTTGGGCGGCGCTTG
Organism: Rhizobium sp. UFLA01-1127; assembly: GCF_059803845.1. Classification (NCBI taxonomy): domain Bacteria; kingdom Pseudomonadati; phylum Pseudomonadota; class Alphaproteobacteria; order Hyphomicrobiales; family Rhizobiaceae; genus Rhizobium; species Rhizobium sp. UFLA01-1127. The sequence goes on from NZ_JAUQTZ010000041.1 coordinate 10,557, forward strand.
TTGCTTTCAAACTTAAAATAAAGTTCCATCGGCGCGATCCGGATGGGAACCTCTGGTGGTGTCCACGGCTTCAAAAGAATAACAAACCTGGGAAACGATATCATGAAAAAGATTTCTGTCCTGCTGGCAGTGACGGCCTTGACGTCCGTCATGGCTACGTCCGCCTGGTCGAAAACGCTTGTCTATTGCTCGGAGAGCTCGCCGGAAGGTTTCGATCCGGGAATCTACACGGGAGGCAATACCTTCGATGCATCATCGCGTACGGTCTACAGCCGTCTGGTCGAGTTCAAGCACGGCAGCACCGAGATTGAACCGGGCCTCGCCGAAAGCTGGACCATTTCACCCGACGGCAGGGAATACACCTTCAAGCTTCGCAAGGGCGTGAAGTTCCAGACCACCGACTTCTTCACGCCGACGCGTGATCTGAATGCCGACGATGTCATCTTCTCGATCGGCCGCCAGCTCGGCACCGACAGCCCGTGGGCAAAGTATGTCGCCGGTGGCTCCTACGAATACGCCGATGGCATGGGCTTCCCGAAGCTCATAAAGTCGATCGACAAGGTTGACGACCTCACCGTCAAGTTCGTCCTGAACCGCCCGGAAGCTCCCTTCCTCGCCGATCTGGCGATGGACTTCGCCTCGATCCTGTCGAAGGAATATGCAGACAAGCTGCAGGCCGACAAGAAGATGGAGCAGATGAACCAGCAGCCGCTCGGCACTGGCGCATTCACCTTCGTTGCCTACCAGCCGGACGCCGTCATCCGTTACAAGGCGAACGAAACCTATTTCAAGGGCAAGGAAAAGATCGACGATCTCGTCTTCGCGATCACGCCGGACGCCTCCGTGCGCGCGCAGAAGCTGAAGTCGGGCGAGTGCAACATCATGCCGTACCCGAATGCGGCCGATATCAAGGACCTCAAGGCTGACAAGAACCTCAAGGTTCTCGAGCAGGCTGGTCTGAACGTTTCCTACCTCGCTTACAACACCATGGTTGCTCCGTTCGACAAGGTCGAGGTGCGCAAGGCGATCAACATGGCCGTCAACAAACAGGCCATCGTCGATGCCGTCTTCCAGGGTTCCGGCACGGTTGCGAGCAACCCGATCCCGCCGACCATGTGGTCCTACAACAAGGACATCAAGGATGACGCCTATAATCCGGAAGAAGCCAAGAAGATGCTTGAAAAGGCTGGGGTCAAGGATCTCAGCATGAAGATCTGGGCTATGCCGGTTTCGCGTCCGTACATGCTGAACGCTCGCCGCGCCGCCGAATTGATGCAGGCTGACCTTGCCAAGATCGGCGTCAAGGTCGAGATCATCACCTATGACTGGGCTCAGTACCTGAAGCTTTCTTCCGCCAAGGACCGTGACGGTGCCGCCATCCTCGGCTGGACCGGCGACAACGGCGATCCGGACAACTTCCTCGACACCCTGCTCGGCTGCGATGCCGTCGGCGGCAACAACCGCGCGCAGTGGTGCAACAAGGAGTTCGACGACCTGGTGAAGAAGGCCAAGCAGACCTCGGACGTCAAGGAACGCACCAAGCTCTACGAACAGGCTCAGGTCGTCTTCAAGCGCGAAGCACCCTGGATGACCATCGATCATTCGGAAGAGTTCGTCCCGATGACGAAGAATGTCTCCGGTTACCATCAGGACCCGGTCGGCGTTCACCGCTTCGACGGCGTCGATATCGCCGAATAACGAAAAATCTGTGAGAATGCCCGGCTAGGCCCGGGCGACCCGGCGGTCAGGCATTTTGCCTGACCGCCGGAAAAATTTGGACATCTGCCATGTTGCGATTTCTTTTCAGCCGCCTTGCGGTGCTGATCCCGACATTCCTCGGCGTATCGATCGTCGCCTTCTCCTTCATCCGCCTGCTTCCCGGCGATCCTGTCATGCTGCTGTCGGGCGAACGCGTCATGTCGCCGGAACGCCACGCGCAGATCTCGCACGACCTCGGCTACGACCAGCCGATGATCATCCAGTATGGCAAATACATCTGGAACGCCCTGCACGGCGATCTCGGCACTTCGATCACCACCAAGCGTGACGTGCTGACCGACTTCCTGACCTTCTTCCCCGCAACGCTCGAGCTGTCGATCTGCGCCATGATCCTGGCGATCTGCCTTGGCATTCCGGCCGGCGTTTTCGCTGCCGTCAAGCGAGGGACATGGTTCGACCAGACGGTTATGGGCGTGGCGCTGGTCGGCTATTCCATGCCGATCTTCTGGTGGGGCCTGCTGCTCATCATCGTCTTCAACGGCTATCTGCACTGGACGCCGGTTTCGGGCCGCATCGGCCTCGTCTATTTCTTCAAGCCGATCACCGGCTTCATGCTGATCGACAGCCTCCTGTCCGGTCAGAAGGGCGCCTTCTGGTCCGCTCTGAATTCGCTGATCCTGCCGACCGTCGTGCTTGGCACCATCCCGCTGGCCGTCATCGCGCGCCAGACGCGCTCGGCGATGCTTGAAGTGCTCGGCGAGGATTATGTCCGCACCGCCCGCTCCAAGGGCCTGTCGCCGCTGCGCGTCGTTTCGGTACATGCGCTGCGCAACGCCATGATCCCCGTCATCACCACGATCGGCCTGCAGGTTGGCGTGCTGCTCGGCGGCGCTATCCTGACGGAAAGCATCTTCTCCTGGCCGGGCATCGGCAAATGGATGATCGATGCCGTCTTCAAGCGCGACTATCCGGTGGTGCAGGGCGGCCTGTTGCTGATCGCCGGCATCGTCATGCTCGTCAATCTCGCTGTCGACCTGCTCTACGGCTTCGTCAATCCACGCATTCGTCACTAGGAGCGGCCCATGAGCACGGTTAGCGTCAAAACGGTTAGCGTCAAATCCGACCGCCCCTCCGCTCTTGCGGAGTTCTGGTACTATTTCTCTCGCAACAAGGGTGCCGTCATCGGCCTTGCGATCTTTCTCTTCGTCCTGTTTCTGGCGATCTTCGCCGGCGTCGTGGCGCCTCACAATCCCGATGCCGCTTACGGCAGTGACATGCAGCGCCTGCCGCCGGCCTGGGCGGAGGGCAGCAACGGCAGCTTCCTGCTCGGCACCGATGCCAATGGTCGCGATCTTCTGTCGCGTCTCATCTATGGCACGCGGTTCTCGCTGTTCATCGGTCTCGTCGTCGCTTCGCTCTCGGCGCTTGCCGGCATCCTGATCGGCCTTGTCGCCGGCTATGTCCGCGGCCGCACCGATACGATCATCATGCGCATCATGGACATCATCCTTGCCATCCCGTCATTGCTGCTTGCCCTGGTGCTGGTGGCAATCCTCGGCCCGGGCCTGACCAATGCGATGATCGCGATCTCGATCGTCAACCAGCCACATTTCGTTCGTCTGACGCGCGCATCCGTCATGGCCGAACGCGACAAGGAATATGTCATCGCCTCGCGCGTTGCCGGTGCCGGTCCGCTGCGGCTGATGTTCAAGACGATCCTGCCGAACTGTCTGGGGCCGCTGATCGTCCAGGCGACGCTTGCCTTCTCGGCCGCGATTCTCGATGCGGCCGCTCTCGGCTTCCTCGGCCAGGGCGCCCAGCCGCCGACGCCGGAATGGGGCACCATGCTCGCGGATTCGCGTGAATTCTTCCAGAGCAACCCTTGGCTCGTTACTTTCCCCGGTCTTTGCATCCTGATCACGGTGCTCGCCATCAATCTGATGGGCGACGGCCTGCGCGATGCGTTCGACCCGAAGCTGAAGAGGTCGTAATGGCACTCCTCGATATTGAAAACCTATCCGTTGAATTCCAGACGTCGTCCGGCCTGTTCCGTGCGGTCGATGGCGTTTCGCTCACCTGCGACAAGGGGGAAATCCTCTCGATCGTCGGCGAATCCGGTTCCGGCAAATCGGTCTCCATGCTCGCCATGATGGGCCTGCTGCCCTGGACGGCGAAGATCACCGCCGACCGCATGATGTTCGATGGCAAGGATCTGCGCGGCATTTCCGCCCGCCAGCGCCGCAAGATCATCGGCAAGGACATGGCGATGATCTTCCAGGAGCCGATGTCGAGCCTCAATCCGTGCTTCACGGTCGGCTTCCAGCTCAGCGAGACCCTGCGCATCCATATGGGCCTGGGTCGCAAGGCGCGCCGAGAGCGCTCGATCGAGCTTCTGAATCTGGTCGGTATTCCCGCGCCCGAGGATCGGCTGTCGAATTTCCCGCATCAGATGTCCGGCGGCATGAGCCAGCGCGTCATGATCGCCATGGCGCTCGCCTGCAATCCGAAGCTTCTGATCGCCGACGAGCCGACGACCGCGCTCGACGTGACGATCCAGGCGCAGATCCTCGATCTGCTCGTGCGCCTGCAAAGGGAGCAGGGCATGGCGCTCGTGCTCATCACCCATGACATGGGCGTCGTTGCCGAAACGGCAGAGCGCGTGCAGGTGCAATATGCCGGCCAGAAGGTCGAGGAGCAGCCCGTCAAGGAGCTGTTCCGCGATCCGCATCATCCCTATACGGCGGCCCTTCTGTCAGCTCTGCCGGAGCGCGCCGAAGTCGGCGAGCGCCTGCCGTCGATCGCCGGCGTCGTTCCCGGTCAGCACGATCGTCCGACGGGATGCCTCTTTGCGCCGCGTTGTTCTTTCGCTACGCCGGAATGCGACAGGGGCGTCAAGCGTCAGGGCAGCGAACTCGGCCAGACCCTTTGCAACTATCCGCTGGAACATGGCAAACCGCTCGGTCACCCCGGCATTGCCACCAAGCAGAAAGCAGGAGGTGCCGCATGACCGGTGCTGTTCTCGAAGGGCGCGATCTCGCCCGCTTCTACACCGTCAAGCGCGGCAGCTTCAAACCCGAGGCGACCGTCAAGGCATTGAACGGCGTCAGTTTCAGCCTGCAGTCTGGCCGCACGCTTGCCGTCGTCGGCGAATCCGGCTGCGGCAAGTCGACGCTCGCCCGCCTGGTGACGATGATCGAAAATCCGACGGCAGGCGAATTGCTGATCGACGGCAAGCCGGCCAAGCTCGGCGACCGCAGCCTGCGCAGCGCCGTGCAGATCGTCTTCCAGAACCCCTATGGCTCGCTCAACCCGCGCCAGAAGGTCGGCTCCATCCTGGAAGAGCCGCTGAAGATCAACACGGATGACGATGCCGCCACCCGCCGCCGCAAGGCGGAGGAGATGATGGCGCGTGTCGGCCTGCGTCCCGAACATTATGATCGCTATCCGCACATGTTCTCCGGCGGCCAGCGCCAGCGCATCGCCATTGCGCGCGCCCTGATGCTGCGGCCGAAGGTGCTGGTGCTCGACGAGCCGGTCTCCGCGCTCGATCTGTCGATCCAGGCCCAGGTGCTCAACCTCCTGATGGACCTGCAGAAGGAGATGGGCCTTGCCTATCTCTTCATCTCGCATGGCCTTTCCGTCGTCCGCCATATCGCCGACGACGTGATGGTGATGTATCTCGGGCGCCCGGTCGAAACCGGCACGGCGGAAGAAGTCTTCAACCGGCCGCGGCATCCCTATACGGCCGCCCTTCTGTCGGCAACGCCGATCGCCGATCCCGAGCGCGAGAAGAACCGCATCCGTCTGCAGGGCGAGCTGCCGTCGCCGCTCAACCCGCCGAAGGGGTGCCACTTCAATCCGCGCTGCTGGCGCGCCCAGGACAAGTGCCGGCAGGTCACGCCGGAACTGGCGGGTGAGGGAACGCATAAATTTTCCTGTTTCTTTCCGCTGGATTGATCCAAGTTATGAATCGGGCAGATCTGGAGAGCGGTCCTGCCCGATTTGAAATCAATCAATCCGGACAGGCCCTATGCGCGATAATCAAGAACCCCCCCTTGCCATCATCGTCATGGGCGTGAGCGGCAGCGGCAAATCCTCGATCGGCGAAGGTGTGGCGGCCAAGCTCGGCATCCATTTCATCGAAGGCGACGCGCTGCATCCGGCCGCCAATGTCGAGAAGATGAGCAAGGGCGTCCCCCTGACAGACGAGGATCGCTGGCCCTGGCTGGAAAAGATCGGCCAGGAAATTTCGGCAAGTCTTGCGAAAGACGAGGGGGTGGTCGTGACCTGCTCGGCGCTGAAGCGCGTCTATCGCGAGCGCCTGCGGGCCGCAGCCGGCGGCCATCTCTATTTCATCTATCTCGAAGGCTCGAAAGAGCTGCTGACGAAGCGCATGGGCGAACGAAAAGGGCATTTCATGCCGGCGTCGCTGCTCGAAAGCCAGCTGCAGACGCTGGAAGTGCCGACCGGCGAACCCGGTGTCGTGACCGTCGATATCGATGACACGATCGAAGGTATTGTCGAGGCTTCCGTCAAAAGCCTCAAGGCGATTCTCTGAAGCAATTCAGGGCGCAAATCGGTCCGGCGCATAGGCTGAGATATCGATGAAGGGCTTTTCCCCGGTGATGAGCTCGGCGAGCACGCGCCCTGTCACCGGTCCGAGCGTCAGGCCGTGATGGGCGTGGCCGAAGGCGAACCACAGGCCGTTGTGCCGTGGTGCCTTGCCGATGATCGGCATCATGTCGGGCGTGCAGGGGCGGGCGCCCATCCAGGGTTCCGGGTCGAGCCGGTCGCCGAGCGGGAAGGTGGCCCGCGCGACGGCCTCGGCACGGTCGAGCTGCACCGGCGTCTTCGGCGCATCGCGCAAGGCGAATTCCGCGCCGGTGGTCAGTCGAATGCCGCGGCTCATCGGCGCCAGCAGGTAGCCGCGCTCGGCGTCCAGCGTCCAGTTGTTGAGGACGGCATTGCCTTCAGCCGCATAATGCATGTGATAGCCGCGCTTGACGCCGAGCGGAAAGGCGTAGCCGAAGCGTTTCGTCACGACATCGGCCCAGGGGCCGAGCGCCACGACGACATCCTCCGCCTCGACCGATCCTTCCGCTGTCACCATTCTCCAGGCTTTGCCGGCCATGCCGAGGGAGACGGCATCCCCAGTCGTCACGCGGCCGCCTATGCTTTCGAAATAGCGGCGATAGGCTGCGGTCAGCCCATGCGGGTCCAGTACCGACCATGGATCGCGCCAGCGAAGCGCACCGGCAAAGCTGCCCCTGAGATGCGGCTCGGCGGCGGCAAGCTCCGTACTGCTCAAGGCATCGTAGCCGATCCCGAATTCGCGGTTGAGGCGTTCGGCTTCGGCAAACTCGGCATCGCGCTTCTCGTTCGAGCGGAACAGTTCCACCCAGCCGTTCTTGCGAATGAGCTCCTCGGCATGGGAGGCTTCGATGAGATCGTTGTGCTCGCTGACGGAATGCTCGATCAGCGGCGCATAGGCGCGCGAAATCATCTCGTGACGCTTGGTGTTGGAGTTCCACCAATAGCGCGCGAGGAAGGCGATTTGCACGGGCAGCGCCCGCAAATGGTAGTGCGCGTCGATGCGGTTGTTGAAGGCATAGCGCAGCAGCAGGCCGAATTGCTGCGGAAAGCCGTAGGGCACGACCCCCTCGCGCTGGATAAGGCCGGCATTGCCGAAGGATGTTTCCCGGCCGGGCTCTTTCCTGTCGACAAGAATGACCTGCCGCCCCCGTCGCTGCAGATGGATTGCCGTCGAAACGCCGACGATGCCTGCACCGAGAACGATTGAGTCCTTTGTCATATTACCCTGCCATCCGCATGCTCATTGCATTGCCGCCCTGTCCTTATGCATAGCCGGGACCGCGCTGTAAGCATCGAAAATGCCTGCCAAATTTCAGCGGCGCAATTGAAAAATGCCGTTAGGCCGCACTCTGTTTCAGGCAGGCATTTTCGGCGCGGATGCGGATCGCAAGAATGATGCCGTTCAGCACCGAGAAGATCAGGGCGTAGAGTGGCAGGCCGAAGGCGAGCGGCAGCACCGCGATCTCGCCGCTGACGACTGCATAGTTGGGGTGGCTGAGGAAGCGATAGGGGCCTTTGGTCACGAGAGCCGCGCCCGGCAGAACGATGATGCGCGTCGTCCATCGGTCCTTCAGTGTCGCCAGAACCCAGAGACGTACTCCCTGCAGAGCCATGAAGAGCAGGAACCAGATGGGATCGACCGGCCGGCCGACGGCGAAGAGCCACAATCCAATCAGCCAGGCCGAGTGCATCGCCACCATGAAGGGATAGTGTTCCGGCGCATGTTCCCTGGCGCCGCGGGCAAGCAGGGCCGTGGTGTTGTGCCTGGAATAGGCGAGCTCCGCCAGCCGCTGCAGCGTCACGAAAGCAAGAAGCGCGATCGACGGCCACAGCATCATGCGGCCCTCTTCAGGGTGATGCAGCTTGCCGAAAATCCTGGCCCCATGGCGAGCAGTGCGGAACGCTCAGGCAATCCAGCGGCGATTGCGCGCTCCAGTACGAAGAACACGGTGGGGGAGGACATGTTGCCATAGTCGCCGATCACTTCACGCTCGATATCGAGCGATCCTTCTTCGAGGCCGAGTGCGCTCTCGAGCGCTGTCAGCACCTTGGCTCCGCCGGGATGGCAGATGAAGCGGCCGATATCCGCGATCAAAAGCCGGGATCGTTCCAGAATGCCGGCAACGGCGCTCCTGAGATGTGTTTCGGCGAAGACCGGCAGAGATTGTTCGAGCACGATGCCGAAGCCGCTATCGTCGATCTTCCAGCCCATGATGCCGAGACTGTCGGGAAAGAGATGTTCGCCTGACGATTCGATCTCCGCAATGCCGCTTTCGCCTGCCTGCAGCACGCAGGCCGCTCCTCCATCGCCGAACAGCGCGGTGGCAATGATGTTGGGGCGGGTCAGCTCGTCCAGGCGGAAGGCAAGCGAGCAGAGTTCGACCGCAACGAAGAGCACGACGGCGCCTGGCCGGCTCCTGGCCAGCCTCGCCGCAACGGCCAGGCCGGATACGCCCGCCGCGCAGCCGAGCCCGAAAATCGGTACGCGCTCGATGTCGCGGCGGAAGCCCATCTCGCCGGCGAGCCGCGCCTCAAGGCTCGGCGTTGCAAGCCCGGTGGATGAAGCCGTGACGATGCAATCCACCTGGCGGGCCTCAATGCCGGCGCGTTGCAGCGCCTTGGTTGCGGTACGGCGGAAAAGTTCGGACGCGACTTCGGTATAGGCGGTCATGCGGTCCTGCCAGCCATGCGGTTCTTCGAACCAGGAAAGCGGTCTTGCCACATGGCGCTTGCGAATTCCGGTGCTTTCAAAGACGCGGGCAAGATATTTGAAATCCTGAAAGCGGTCCGAGAACAGGCGGCCCGCCGTCTCGGCGGCGTCCGTTTGAAGGATGATGTTGTCGGGTGTTGCAACGGCGAGGCTTAGAAGTTTGACGGTATCGGTCACGAGTTTCACCTGTTGTCCTTGAGGGGCATGTGACGGAAACACGCGATGACGACGGTCTATTCGATGCCGGAGCGGTCACGAAAGAGTGACGGTGCCATAGCATGCGATGCGCCAAAAAAATCTAGGACCAGTCCGAATAAAAGGTGCGGGCGGTGTGTTCTCCTCTCGCAACGTTCATTTTGCCAAGGAGACATCCCATGACGACCAAAGTATTCCGCCTGGCTTCCATTGCCCTCGGCGCAAGCCTGACCCTCGGCGCCTTCGCCGTCCCCGTCTTCGCCGCCGGCGACGATTCGAGCACGACGCCGACCTGCAAGAAGGGCGAGATCTACGATCAGAAGGCGAAGAAATGCGTCAAGCAGCAGGGCGCCAACGTCACCGACGAGAATCGCGCCGATTACGCTTATTCGCTGGCCAAGAAGGATCATCGTTATGAGGAAGCTCTGGCTGTTCTGGATACGATGGAGAACCCGAATACGGCAGAAGCGCTGAACTATCGTGGCTACGTCACCCGCAAGCTCGGCCGCACGGATGAAGGCATCTCCTATTACCAGAAGTCCGTCGCCATGGACCCGAAGTATACGCTGGTTCGTGAATATCTCGGCGAAGCCTATGTCATCAAGGGTCAGATGGATTTGGCAAAGGACCAGTTGAACACGATCAAGACGCTCTGCGGCAATACGAGCTGCGAGGAATATCGCGATCTTCACGCTGCGATCATGAACCCGTCTAGCCTGTGATTACGGGTTCAGGTCGGTGATGAAGACTTTAGGCAGGGAGCTTTGCGAGGGATATGGGAGTGATACCGGTCGCTCGTGGCGCGATTTCCGCCTATAGTCTGACGGCAACGGAGCCGCCGAAAAGGTCGGTGGCTCCGCGACATGCGAACGCGGCGGAGGGTGTCATAGCGAGCGAAGAGGACATCAGGGCAGGCCTGTCCCAGCACCTGACGCGGCTGTGGCGCTACGGCGTGGTGTTGTCGCGCCAGCGGGACGTCGCCGACGATCTCGTTCAGGCGACCTGCGTCAGGGCCTTGGAACGGGCGGCGCAGTTCACATCGGGTACGCGGCTGGATCGCTGGCTGTTTGCCATCCTCCACTCGATATGGCTGAACGAGGTCCGTTCGCGCCGGGTGCGCATGGGGCAGGGCTTCGTCGATGCCGACGAGACGCTGGTTTTCGATGGCGCGCAGGAAACCGAAACGCATATCCTGGCCGGGCAGGTGTTGCAGCGCGTGCAGGCGCTGCCGGAAGCTCAGCGGACCGCCGTGTTCCTGGCCTATGTCGAGGGGCTTTCCTATCGCGAAGTGGCCGAGGTTCTGGAGGTACCGATCGGCACCGTCATGAGCCGGCTGGCGGCGGCGCGGGCGAAGCTGGCGGATGGAATGAGGGTGGCGGCCGACGGAAAAGCGTCCGGAGGCGGGCGACTGGGGAATGGCAATGAGTGAATTGAACAAAGGACAGATGGTCACAGACGAGCAGCTCACCGCCTTCATCGATGGCGAGCTCGATGCCGCCGACCGTAGGAGGATCGAACGATTGATCGCCGATGACGAGCGTGTGGCGGAGCGTTTCGATTTTCTGTCGCATAGCGCGTTGCCCTTCAAGATGGCGTTCGAGCCGATACTCGCCGAGGCCCCTGCCGCGCAGCTGGAAGCCATGCTTGCTGCTATTCCAACAACCGAAAAACCCAAGATGCACGCTGCCGGCATCGGTCGCCGCGGCTTTCTTGCGGCGGTCGCCGCCAGCTTCGTAGCTGCCATCGCCGTCGACCGCGCTGTAATCGGCATCGGCCGCCGGCTTTCAAAGCCGGATGAGGATAGCGAATGGCGTGCCGTGGTTGCCGAATATCTTTCGCTCTACACGGCGGATACGCTGAACGCGCCGGCCGGCGACCATGCGCAGCAGGCCGCGCAGTTGGATGAGGTCGGCAGCAGGCTGAGGCTCTCGCTGGCGCCGGAAGCGATTACCATGCCGGGTGTCGAGTTCAAGCGTGCTCAGATCCTGAATTACGACAGCAAGCCGCTCGCGCAGATCGCCTATCTCGATCCGGAAAGCGGCCCGATGGCACTTTGCATCGTTCAATCCTCCAAGGGTGCGGCGCCGCCGGACATGGAAAATCGCCGGGGTATGAATATCGTCTATTGGTCGAGCCCGACCCATGCCTTCATGCTGATCGGCCACGCGCCGATCGACCGGATGCAGCAACTTGCGACTGATGTCAGAGCTCATCTGATCGCCTGACGGCTGCTTCTGCCGGCGCCAAATTGGCGTGAGCCAAAAAGAATTTGGCGAAAACCCATCCTGCTGGTATTCTCTGCCCAACGAAAATCGAACGAACGCCAGCAGCATGCCCCAAAGGCCTTGCGCGGCGCGGTGGAAAAGATACGTGAGTGACCCCGACAGCGGCCCAGCGCCGCAGGCAAACGGGGCGTCGTCAGCAGAGCGCAGGAAGGGTAAATCCTCCCGGCGCGCGAAGCGTAAGCGCGGCCATGGCCGCCCGAACGTTCATTCTGCGGAGGCCAGCCAGGCAGGCAAGTCCAGCCAGGTGGCACAACGCCCAGCAGAGGATGAGGCCGGTTCACCGGCCAGAAAGCGCAAGCGCCGGCGTCGTGCCCGCGGCGCCGCCCCGGGTGTCGTGCAGCCTGCTTCACAGACACAACAGCTTTCGGCACCGGCAGAGCATCGCGCTTCGCCGGAGCATGGCCATCCATCATCTTCGCACAAGAGCGGCAAGAATCGGCGCAAGCATCGCAGCAAGCGTGGCCTGCAAGGCCGGCCGTTGGCGCATGAGAAAACGGCGCAGATCGTCGCTCCCGCAGATACGTCCGCGAACGCGCACGTCGCGGCACATGATGATCATCGTCAGAACCGGCAATCGCAGCCGCGGCGTGAAGGGCAGGGTCAGCAGCACCATGCCGACGCCGATTCCCGCCCGCTCGACCTTTATGCCGCCCTCGATCTCGGCACCAACAATTGCCGCCTTCTGATCGCGCAGCCGACCCGCCCGGGGCAGTTCCGCGTCGTCGATGCCTTTTCCCGCATCGTGCGCCTGGGCGAAGGGCTTGGTGCCAGCGGGCGCCTGTCGAGCGACGCCATGGACCGGGCAGTGGAAGCGCTGCGTATCTGCGCGGCCAAGCTGAAGACCCGGGAAATCCGCCGCATGCGGCTGATCGCCACCGAAGCCTGCCGCGCTGCCGACAATGGCGAAGCGTTCCTTGCAAGAGTGACGGAAGAGACGGGACTGCGGCTGGAGATCATCGACCGCGAAACCGAAGCGCGGCTTGCCGTCTCTGGCTGCTCGTCTCTCGTCGGGCCGGAGGCGCGATCGGTCGTGCTGTTCGATATCGGCGGCGGCTCTTCGGAAATCGCTGTCATCCGGATCGGCGAAAATCGCTCCAGCCGCCTTGCCAATCACATCACCCATTGGACCTCCCTGCCTGTCGGCGTCGTGACGCTCTCGGAGCGGCATGGCGGACGCGACGTGACGCCGGAGCTGTTCGAGACCATGGTATGCGAGGTCGAACGCATGCTCGAGCGTTTCGATTGCCCGCCGGTGCACGGCGCCGCGCGCGACAGCGGCGATTTTCATCTGATCGGCACTTCGGGCACGGTAACGACGCTTGCCGGTGTCCATCTCGATCTGCCGCGCTACGACCGGCGCCGCGTCGACGGCGTCTGGCTTTCGGATGACGAAGTGAGCGCGATGCAGGCCAAGCTCCTATCCTGGGATTTTGCCGGCCGCGCCGCCAATCCCTGCATCGGACCGGACCGTGCCGATCTGGTTCTGGCGGGATGCGCCATTCTGGAGGCGATCCGCCGCCGCTGGCCGAGCCCGCGCATGCGCGTTGCCGATCGCGGCCTGCGCGAGGGGCTGCTGACCGACATGATGGCAGACGATGGAGTGTGGCGGCGGGGCCGCTCGCGCCGGGGTCATCGACCGAGGGATATGAAGGGGCCGCAGACGTGACCAAGCCAACCATCGCCGGCAACCGCACGGGCCGCAAGCTCGGCCAGCGCGTCAAGAAAAAGAAGCTGAAGGCTTCGTCGCGCCAATGGCTGCAGCGGCATATCAACGATCCCTATGTGCAGCGCGCCCAGCTTGAAGGCTACCGCGCCCGCGCAGCCTTCAAGCTGCTGGAGATCGACGAGAAGCATCACATCCTGAAGGGCGCGCGCCGTATCATCGATTTGGGCGCTGCTCCGGGCAGCTGGTCGCAGATCGCCGCCAAGGTGACCGATTCGACCGAAGAGGATATCCGCGTCGCCGCCATCGACTTTCTCGAAATGGCGCCGATCCCCGGCGTCAGTATCCTGCAGCTCGATTTCCTTGATCCGCAAGCGCCGCAGCGGCTGGTCGATGCCGTCGGCGGCACGCCGGATCTCGTCATCTCCGACATGGCTGCACCGACGACGGGCCATCATCGCACCGATCACCTGCGGACCATGCACCTCTGCGAAGTCGCGGCGCATTTCGCCGTCGAGGTACTGGCCGAAGGCGGGCATTTCCTTGCCAAGACCTTCCAGGGCGGCACGGAGCGCGATCTTCTGACTTTCCTCAAGCAGAATTTCCGTCAGGTCATCCATGTGAAGCCGGGCGCATCCAGAGCCGAGTCGGTGGAAATGTTCCTGCTGGCGAAAGGCTTCAAGGGCCGCAAGCCGGACGCCGAAACGGAAGAAGAGCAATCCGCAGCCGTTCGTTAAATCCGGCGGTTCCCCATCGATAAATCGGCGAAACCCTTGTTATGCTGCGGTCTCGCTGAAGCGTAACGAAAATTGCATCGTCACTTGGCGGCTGGCTGCTGCACCTGCGGCTGCAGCGCCGCAACCCGCTTGAGACCAGCCTTGTGGCCGGAAACCATGGCGCCGGCGCTGCGATCCATCCGGATGAAAGGGATGGTCGCAAGCACGGTCAGGATGGAGATGCAGAAGAAGGCGATGTGGAAATCGCGTACCTGCAGTTCCGTACCGCCGAAGAATGTCGAGGCTTCGAGGATCATGGCGGCGACGGCCACACCGAGCGCAAGGCTGATCTGCTGCATGACGGAGCTCATCGAGGTTGCCTGGCTTGCTTGCTTGTCGCTGATATCCGCGAAGGCAAGCGCATTGATGCCGGTGAAGAAGAACGAGCGAGAGAAGCCGCCGATCAGCAGGACGCCGACGATGATGAGATGCGACGTCCAGGGCTGGAAAAAGCCGGTGCAGATCGTGGTGATGGTCGTAATAGCTGCCGCCGAAAGCAGCGCTGCCTTGAAGCCGACGGCGGTGAAGACGCGGCGGGCGATGAACTTGGTAGTAATCGCGCCGATCGCACCGGCAAAGGTGATGAGGCCGGACTGGAACGGATTGAGACCGAAGCCGAGCTGCAGCATCAGCGGCGTCAGGAAGGGCATGGCGCCGATGCAGATACGGAACAGCGTGCCGCCGGTCACCGAGGCGCGGAAGGTGGCATTCTTCAGCAGCGACAGGTCGAGGATCGGTGCCGGATGCCGGCGCGCATGGCCGATATAGAGGAAGCCGCAGACAAAGCCGATAACGACGGCAGAGATGCCGACGATCGGCGGCAATGCCGGCAGGCTGATGACGGACATGCCGAAGACAACGCCGGAGGCGGCGAACGATGTCAGAAGAAAGCCGATAAAATCGAGCTTCGGCGGCATGGTCGCTTCCACGTCGGGCAGGAAGATCGACGACAGGATGACCCCGACGATGCCGACGGGCACATTGATCAGAAAGATCCAGTGCCAGGAGGCATAGGTGGTGATGAAACCGCCGAGCGGCGGGCCGGCGAGCGGGCCGACCAGTGCGGGAATGGAAAGCAGAGCCATGGCCGAAACTAGATCGCTTTTCTGCGTGGTGCGCACCAGTACGAGGCGCCCGACCGGCGTCATCATCGAGCCGCCGACACCCTGCAGGAAGCGGGCGAAGACGAATTCGAGCAAGCCGCCGGAAAAGGCGCACATGATGGAACCGATGACGAAGACGCAGATGGCGACGCGGAAGATGTTCTTCGCGCCGAAGCGATCCGCCATCCAGCCGCTGATCGGGATGAACACTGCAAGCGATACCATATAGGAGGTCAACGCCAGCTTCAGCGTGATCGGACCGACATGGAGGTCGTTGGCGATCGCCGGCAGCGCTGTGGCGATAACCGTGGAATCCATCTGTTCCATGAAGAGTGCGACGGCGAGGATCAACGGAACGATGCGATTCATAGGCATCCGCCTTGATGGGTCTGTCTTCGGGAAGGCTGCCGCCCACTGCATAATTCCTTACATCGATTCCGGTTTAAGGAATTATGCAGCAGACTGAAAGTGCTGCAGCGACTTTGCGCGTCACATGTGACGCGCGACGCTGTAGGGCGCGATCAGCCGGTCTGTAGTCCTATGCGAAGCTGCTGCCAATCCCGGATTTTGCTCCATGAAGGCTTGGGGATCACGTCTTCGTGATATCCATTGCCGCATGGCAGGGAACGCAGGATTGACATATGCTAAGAGCATGGAAATGCTAAACGCATAAAACGTCGTCCGGTCTATTAGCGGATTTGGATTGTCTTGTCATGATCAAATTTCGGTCGAGCGACTTACCCTTCCAAGCCGCTGCTGCCGGCGGCGACGATAGGCGCAGCTTACGCTGTGCATCAACATAAGGAGTGAAACATGACTGCCGTCCCGCCCCCGGATACGCACCAGTTCAAATTGGGATCCTGCACCGTCACCGTCGTCAAGGACGGCGCAACCATCATGGACAAACCTTGGGAAACCTTCGGTTCAAACCAGACGCCCGACACCGTCCGCAAGCTGCTGGAGCAGAATTTCCTGCCGACGGAAAAACTCGTCAACAGCTATGCGCCGGCCATCATCGATACCGGCTCCGATGTGATCGTCGTCGATACCGGTTTCGGAGCGGGCGGCCGTGCCCGTGGCCTCGGCCGCTTTCGCGAGGGGCTGAAAGCTGCCGGCTATACGCCGGAGCAGGTGACCGTCGTCGCCCTGACGCATCTGCATGGCGATCACATCAACGGGCTGATGGAGGAGGGCGGTCCTGCCTTTCCGAACGCCCGTTATGTCGCCGGCGAGATCGAATATGGGTTCTGGACGGACAAGGCGCGCGAGGGCACGCCGGCGGAAGGCGGCCACAAGGCCGTGCTCGCCAATGTCGTGCCATTCGCCGAAAAGATGACCTTCCTTAGGGATGGCGACCGCGTCGTCAGCGGCATGACTGCCATGCTGGCTCCGGGCCACACACCCGGCCATCTCGTCTTCCATCTCGAATCGGACGGCAGGCAGCTCGTCATGACCGGCGACACCGCCAATCATTACGTCTTGTCGCTCGGCCGCCCGGACTGGGAGGTCCGCTTCGATCTGGACAAACAGCAGGCGGCCAAGACCCGTCGCCGCATCTTCGACATGATCGCCGCCGACCGCATCCCCTTCCTCGGCTTCCATATGCCTTTCCCCGCCGTCGGCTTTGTCGAGAAACAGCCGGAAGGCTTCCGCTACATCCCGAAAACCTATCAGCTGGACGTTTGACAATTGACGGATTGAGAAGAAGCGTGCATCGCCGGCATATCTGCTGGGCTCTTTTTTCTATTCCCTTCCTGTCATAGACGTGTTACCAGCCCTCGCCAACTTCCAAGCAACACTTGCAAGATCGCCCGGTAGACGATTCGTTCCGGGCTTTCCTGTTTTTCACAGACGAAGGAATTGGCCATGGCACGCATTATTGAAACGTCAACCGGGTTGGATGCTCTGACATTCGACGACGTGCTCCTGCAGCCGGGACACTCCGAGGTCATGCCGGGCCAGACGAATATCGCCACCCGCATCGCCCAGGACATCGAGCTCAACCTGCCGATCCTCTCCGCCGCCATGGACACGGTAACGGAAAGCCGCCTTGCGATCGCCATGGCTCAAGCGGGCGGCATGGGCGTCATCCACCGCAATCTGACGCCGGTGCAGCAGGCCGAAGAGGTCCGCCAGGTCAAGAAGTTCGAAAGCGGCATGGTGATCAATCCGGTTACCATCGGTCCTGACGCGACGCTTGCCGAAGCTCTTGCCTTGATGAAGGCCCATGGTATTTCGGGCATCCCGGTCGTCGAAAAGTCGCATCGTCTCGTCGGCATCCTCACCAACCGCGATGTCCGCTTCGCCTCCGACCTCTCGCAGAAGATCTACGAGCTGATGACCCGCGAGAATCTGGTCACGGTCACGGACAACGTCCAGCAGCACGAGGCCAAGCGCCTGCTGCACAAGCACCGTATCGAAAAGCTGCTGGTTATCGACGGCGATAGCCGTCTGGTCGGTTTGATCACGGTCAAGGATATCGAGAAGTCGCAGCTCAATCCGAACGCCTCGAAGGATGCGCAGGGCCGTCTGCGTGCCGCTGCCGCCATCAGCGTCGGCGATGACGGCTTCGAACGCGCCGAGCGCCTGATCGACGCCGGTGTCGACCTTCTGGTCGTCGATACCGCCCACGGTCACTCGCAGCGTGTTCTCGATGCCGTCACCCGCGTCAAGAAGCTTTCCAACTCGGTCCGCATCATGGCCGGCAATGTCGCCACCTATGACGGCACGCGGGCGCTGATCGATGCCGGCGCGGATGCCGTCAAGGTCGGCATCGGCCCCGGTTCCATCTGCACGACCCGCATCGTCGCGGGTGTCGGTGTGCCTCAGCTCGCCGCCATCATGTCGGCGGTGCAGGCAGCGCAGGACCAGAACATCCCTGTCATCGCCGATGGCGGCATCAAGTTCTCCGGCGACCTGGCAAAGGCGATCGCCGCCGGCGCATCCGCCGCCATGATCGGTTCGCTGCTGGCCGGCACGGATGAAAGCCCGGGCGAGGTCTATCTGTATCAGGGCCGCTCCTTCAAGGCCTATCGCGGCATGGGCTCGGTCGGCGCCATGGCGCGCGGCTCGGCCGATCGTTATTTCCAGGCGGAGGTCCGCGATACGCTGAAGCTCGTGCCGGAAGGCATCGAAGGCCAGGTTCCCTACAAGGGCTCCGTCTCCGGCGTGCTGCATCAGCTCGCAGGCGGCCTCAAGGCTGCCATGGGCTATGTCGGTGGCGCCGATCTCAAGTCCTTCCAGGAGCGCGCGACCTTCGTGCGCATCTCGGGCGCGGGCCTGCGCGAAAGCCATGCTCATGACGTCACGATCACCCGCGAAAGCCCGAACTATCCGGGCGCAGGCGGCTGATCGATGGCGGATCGCGCTCAGGGCAACGCCAGGTCCTTGCAGGGCCTGGCGGCGATCTTGGCAGCTCTTTCCCTGGCGCTTTTTGCCTGGATCTATGCCGGCTTCGTCAGAGCGTTCAGCGAGACCGCAGCCGGCCAGCAGATGCTGGATGCGCGCATCGGCGGCTATGAGCGCGACGATGTCCTTGCCATGCTGGGCTACCTCAAGGATCATCCCGATCCGGCTGGCATCCTGCATTCCATGTATCTCGGGCCGGAGCTGATCTTTCCGCTGGTGTTGGGCGGGCTGCTGTTCTGCCTGATACGGCTGATCGGCCCTGGGGGCTTTTTCTTCGGCCGGCCGATCCCGCCCGGCGCAACCGCAGTCATTTTCTGCCTGCCGATCTTTTATACGCTTATCGATTACGCCGAGAATATTGCCGGCCTAATACTTTATCCGCCGGCAACGCCGTCCGAGGCCACGATATCGCTGCTTGCGAGCCTGCTGCCGATCATCATGCGGCTGAAATTCCTGACACTGGTGGTTACCGTTATTCTGCTGGCCCGCTTCGCAATTTTTCGCTACCTGTCGCCGGACGGCTCAAAGCCGTCCTGATCGACTACAGCGACCTTCGCGCATCATACGTGACGCGCGAAGGTCGCTGTAGCATTTTAAAGCTATACAGTGGTTCGGTTTTCGGAAATTCCAAAGGAGTTGGCGGCGTGACAGGCTACGAAATGTTCTGGCCCATGGTGGCGCATGCGGTGCTGGTCTTCATCCTCTATGCGCTCCTGGGATGGCGTCGCCGCGTTGTGGTGAGAGCCGGCCGAATCCAGCCCGCGCAATTTCGGGAGAATCATGCAGCCAACGAGCCGGCAGAAAGCCTGGCGGTGCGCAACAGTCTTGCCAATCAGTTCGAGCTCCCTTTGCTCTTCCACGTCTGCTGCATCGTGCTCTACACGACCCAGGCGGATAATCTGCTTTCCGTAATCCTTGCCTGGATCTTCGTCGTCACGCGCTACGCCCATGCCTTCGTGCATGTGACGAGCAACGACCTGCGCTATCGCAGCCCGCTCTTCACTCTCGGCTTTTTGGCGCTTGCCGGCATGTGGGCCTGGCTCGGCATCTGGCTTGCCTTTTCCTGATGCCGCTGCTTCAACGCGATGACAACCTGCGGTAACGCGTTTGTGTTTTTCCTTTACCGTTACGGGGCTACCCGCTGACCTATCTTGTCAGCAGGTGGTTGGGCGTTTGTGCCTGCTGCCAGGGAACAGGGAGAACAGGATCATGAGCACGGAAAGGCCGGTTGTGACGCAGGCGATGATCGACGCCTACGACGAATACACGCATCTGACGCTCGATCGCCGCGGTTTCATGGAAAAGCTGACCAAGCTCGCAGGCTCAGCCGGCGCTGCCGCTGCCATCGCGCCGCTGCTCGCCGCCAACAAGGCAAGCGCCGAGATTATTGCCGCCGATGACGGCAGGCTGGACACAAAGGACGTGACGTTCGCTGGCAGCAAGGGTGAGATGAAAGGGTATCTCGCCCGCCCGAAAGATGCGAGCGGCAAGCTCGGTGGTGTCATCGTCATCCATGAAAACCGCGGTCTCAATCCGCATATCCGCGATGTCGCCCGCCGCATGGCGCTGGAAGGGTTCGTGGCGCTGGCGCCGGATTTCCTTTCGCCGCTCGGCGGCACGCCTGAGGATGAAGACAAGGCGCGCGACATGTTCACCAATCTCGATCCGGCACTAACGGCCGCCAATGCCGAGGCGAGCCTGACCTACCTTGAGAAGGCTGATGGTGCCAACGGCAGGGTCGGTGCCGTCGGCTTTTGCTGGGGCGGCGGCCTCGTCAATCGTTTCGCGACGGTCTCGCCGGAGTTGAGGGCGGGTGTCGCCTATTATGGCGCGCAGCCACCGGCAGGCGACGTGCCGAAGATCAAGGCGGCTCTGCAGCTCCATTATGCCGGGCTGGACGATCGCATCAACGCCGGCATCGATGCCTATCGCAAGGAGCTGCAGGCGGGCGGCAAGACCTTCGAGATATTTGTCTACGAAGGCGTCAATCATGCCTTCAACAATGACACTTCGGCGGCCCGCTACGACAAGAAGGCGGCCGATCTGGCTTGGGGCAGGACGGTTGAATTCCTGAGGAAGTACGTGTCCTGACGTATGCCGCGCAAAGCTGCACAGCGGCTTTGCGACAACGACAAGCGCAAGATCGAAGATCTGAACCGCAAGAAGCGAATCTGAAAGATCGCGGCGTGCTTTGGAACGATACGAATCCTTACCTCCGGCTTACCGGCCATGGGCTGATTACGAGAGGCGGAAACCATGTTTCCGCCTCGGTTCGGGAGTTCTCCGATGGCTCCTAAGTGATGATTAAAATTGAGCTTTTCCCGTTTACGCGCATTGAACGCGTCGAATGTCATAGCGTCTGCCACGCTTGAGCGTCGTTCTGCATGAAAATGAAACGGGTAGAGAATGAATTCGAAAAATCCCGACCGCGTCACGTTCCGCAAAAGACCCCAGCAGGAACGAAGTATTCAGCGTGTCGATGCCATACTGGCAGTCGCTGCCAGGCTGATTGCGGAAAAGGGCATCAGCGCAACCAGGATGACGGAACTTGCGGCCATTGCCGGAATTCCCATCGGTTCCGTCTATCAGTATTTCCCCGACAAGGCGGCGATCGTCCGCGCCTTGCTCGACCGGCATTCCACTCTGATCCAGCAGAAGGTCGAGGAAGCCTTTTCCGTGGTGACGTCGCTCGGCCACGCCGTCGAGCTGGCCTGTGGTATGATCGATTGGTATTACCACGAGTTTCGTAATGAGCCCTCCTATCTCGGCGTATGGCTCGGAACGGAGATCGACAGGGATATCCTGCGGATCAACATGCAGCATAGCAATCGCGTCGCCGAGATATTTCTGGAGAGCATCCAACCGTTCCTGCTGCCCGAAAGCCGCATCGACCTGAAGGCACGCACCCAGCTTTTCAGCCATCTGATCGGCGCATCGGTCCGCTTCGCCATTATGAGCGACGACGAGATGGCGCTGCGCATGCTGTACGAATGGAAGCAGGTGATCCGTGCGACCTTGCTGGCGGAGCCGGTTCCGTAACGGCGGCCGATGATGTTCCGTTGATGAGCTGTGCGCTCACCAGCCCGGCAGGATATGCCCAGCGCGCAGACGCGGATAATAGCGCGTATAGGTCTTCACATCGCCATCGAGGTCGTCGTCCACCGCAGCCGGCGTGATGTTGTCGAGGCAGGCGGAGATGTGAGCCGTGATGGCATTCATCAGCGATACGGAAAGCCCCGCCCGCTTCATGATGCCGATCTGCACCGGCGGCAGCGGCGGGAAGCCGTCGGCCTGCGTCAGCACCTTCATGCCGGTCCGGAGCGCCGATTCCGGCATAACCGAAACCGCCATGCCGGCAAGCACGGCCGCGGCAACGACGGTGCAGGACCAGCTCGTGAACAGGATCTGGTAATCGCGGCCGCCGGCATCGAGCGCCGAGCAGGCAAGCTGGCGCCACTGACAGTCGCGCCGGCCGACGGCGAGCGGAATGGGTGCATCGTCCCGCAGCGGATGGTTGGCCGAGCCGACCCAGCAGAGCGGCTCCGTCCGCACCACGTCGGACATGCGCTCGCGCGGATTGTGGGTGACGAGCGCGATATCGAGCTCGCCGCGATGCATGCGCTCGGCAAGATCGACCGAGGGCTCGCAGACGATGTAGAGCTCGACATTCGGATGCGTTTTGGCGAAGCGGCCGATGATTTCAGGCATATAGCGGTCGGCATAATCGTCCGGCGTGCCGATGCGCAGCGTGCCCTCGAGGCGATTGTCGTCGAAGGCGGCAATGGCCTCGTTGTTGAGGCGAATGATGCGCCGGGCATAGTTGAGCAACTTGTCGCCTTCGGCGGTCAGGCGGTTGCCGCGTCCATCCTTGATGAATAGCTGCTTGCCGACGCGCTCTTCCAGCCGGCGCATCTGCATGGAGACGGCCGATTGGGTCTTGAATACCCGGTCGGCTGCCTTGGTGAAGCTGCCGGAATCCACGATTGCGATGAAGGTCTGCAACTGATCGATATCAAGCGGCGCGGACATGGGTTCACCTATAAAGGAGTTTGATAGTTATCATTAGAAACATTCGTTGGACTGATCAATAGGGCTTTGGCATCTTCCTAATGCAATTCAGCATACCAATCGAACAGAAAACCCTGTCGAACTCCTCCCGGCCTACGCCCTTTTCCGGATGACTGGAAAGGGGCTTGGCTGGCGTGTGCCCCAAGGAAAGGATTATGGAAATGCGCACGACAGATCGGACCCTTGACCTCGGCCTTGCAACGCCTTCGCTGTCGCTGACGGCGCGCATGATGCTTGCTTTGGGTAATGTCGCATCGATCTGGCGCGCAATCCGAAATCGCCGGGAGATCAATTATCTGAACGAGCTGAACGACAGTCAGTTGCGCGATATCGGCCTCACCAGGCAGGATCTGAACGCTGCGCTGACCACCTCGACCTTCTTCGGGGATCCGTCCGGCCATCTCACCAATTCCGCGCGTCGCTGCACGCGCTCCTCCGCCGTCAGCAGCTTTAGAGGCTGATGGCGGACCGATAGTTTCCCCGCAGGGTGATAGCCAATAAGCCCTGCCTCTTTCCCGGTGTTCGGCCTCAGGGCCAACACCGGGTTTTTTCTTTCTGAAGACGGCGTTTCCGTCATAGATCATGTGCGGGAAAGTTGCTTCCGGCTGCAACTGTCTTATCTAACGATGCGAACAGCAGGGAAGCGACGATGGCAACGGTGATCTTCTTCCACTCCGTCTACGGCTTGCGCTCGCTCGAGCATGAGGCCGTCGAGCGAGTGCAGGCGGCTGGACACAAGGCTTTCGCGCCAGATCTCTATGACGGGCTGATAGCGCGGACCATCGAAGAAGGCTTCGAATTCAAGGACGAGATCGGCTGGCCGACGATCTGCGAGCGTGCCGAATGGGCGCTGGCGGGCTTACCTGCCTCCACCATTCTTGCCGGATTTTCGATGGGGGCTGCGGTCGCCGCGAGCCTCTGGCCGAAACGGGAGAAGACCGCGGGCATCCTTTTCCTGCATGGCATCGCCACCATTGCCGAGAATGCGCGCAAGGGCCTGCCGCTGCAGCTTCACCTGGCCGAGCCCGACCCATTCGAACCGGAAGAAGACGTTGCGGCCTGGCAGCAGGCCGTCGAACGGTCCGGAACCGCTGCCGAGATTTTCCGATATTCGGGCGGAGGCCATCTTTATACGGACGCCAGCTTGCCCGACTACAATGCCAGGGCGGCCGATCTCACCTGGAAGCGGGTTATCAATTTTCTCGATGCCATCGACGCCCAAGCTTGAACGACCCCAACTTGAAACGGCGCAACTTGTCGCTTAGCTTATAGGCATCGACAATACCAACAGGATGTGTGCAGCAATGGATTCCACCTCGACCGCAATGCCGTTCAGCCTTGCCATCGGGGAAATTTTTGCTCATGTCCAAATCCATCGTTCTATCCGATCTTTCGTGGTCCACGCCTGACGGCCGGCCGCTTCTTTCTCATCTCGATCTGAGTTTCGGTGCCGAGCGCACCGGCCTTGTCGGCCGCAACGGTGTCGGCAAGACGACGCTGATCAGGCTTGTTTCCGGCGAACTCCAGCCGCAATCCGGCAGCATCTCGTTTGACGGCCGGCTGGGAATCCTGCGCCAGAACGTGCAGGTGCACGCCGAAGAAACCGTTGCCGATCTCTTCGGTGTAACCGAGGCCATTGCCGTCTTGAAGCGCGCGGAAGCCGGCGAGGCGACCAAT
Organism: Rhizobium sp. UFLA01-1127; assembly: GCF_059803845.1. Classification (NCBI taxonomy): domain Bacteria; kingdom Pseudomonadati; phylum Pseudomonadota; class Alphaproteobacteria; order Hyphomicrobiales; family Rhizobiaceae; genus Rhizobium; species Rhizobium sp. UFLA01-1127. Next base: position 34,754 of record NZ_JAUQTZ010000041.1, read on the forward strand.
GACGAACTCGCCTCGGCGGACTGGACGCTCGAGGCGCGCACCGCCGCGGCCCTTGATCGCATCGGGCTCGACGTCATGCTGGAAACGCCTCTCGTGACGCTATCAGGCGGGCAGCGCACGCGCTGCGGCCTTGCTGCCCTCATCGTAGACGATCCCGATTTCCTGATCCTCGACGAGCCCACCAACAATCTGGATCGCGACGGCCGCGCCGCGGTGATCGACCTGCTGGCAGACTGGAAGGCAGGCGCCATCGTCATCAGCCATGACCGCGAATTGCTCGACACCATGGATGCGATTGTCGAGTTGACATCGCTCGGCGCCTCTCGCTATGGCGGCAACTGGAGCCAGTATCGCGAGCGCAAGGCATTGGAGCTTTCCGCCGCCGAGCATGATTTCGCCGAGGCGGAGAAGCGTGTCGCCGAGGTGGAGAGAAATGCGCAGGCAGCCGTCGAGCGGCAGGCGAGGCGGGACAAGGCCGGCCGGAAGATGGCGGCCAAGGGCGGTATCCCGCGCATCATGCTCGGCGGTTTGAAGGAGCGGGCCGAAATGACGGGTGGAGAGATCTCGCGGCTTGCCGAGCGCCGTCGCGGCCAGGCCTTGCAGGATGCCGCTGCGGCCCGCGAAAAGATCGAGATCCTACAGCCCCTGACCGTCAAGCTGCCGACATCAGGATTGCCGGCAAACAGGATCGTCCTTAAGATGGAAAGCGCCACCGCTGGCTACGAGCCAGAACGGCCGATCTTCGAGGACTTCGATTTCATCATGACCGGGCCGGAGCGCGTCGCCGTCACCGGGCCGAACGGCTCGGGCAAAACAACGTTGCTTGCCCTGATCTCCGGCGCGCTCAAACCCTGGAGCGGAACGGTACGGGTTGTCCATTTCGCCCTTCTGGATCAGCGAGTAAGCCTACTCGACCCGTCGCTTTCGATCCGCGACAATTTCAGGCGGATCAATCCGGATGCGGACGAGAATGCCTGCCGCGCCGCGCTGGCCCGCTTCATGTTCCGGGCCGATGCGGCTCTGCAGGTCGTGTTCAGCCTCAGCGGCGGCCAGCTTCTGCGTGCCGGGCTTGCCTGCGTGCTCGGCGGCCGGGTGCCGCCTTCGCTGCTGATCCTCGATGAACCAACCAATCATCTGGACATCGATTCCATCGCGGCTGTTGAAGCGGGGCTTCGGGCCTATGACGGTGCACTTCTGGTCGTCAGCCACGATGAAGTGTTTCTGGAGAATATCGGAGTAAAAAGACGGCTCGAGCTGCCTGCCCGAGCCGTCTCCGATCGATGAGGGGTGCGTCAGGCGTGGCCAGCACCGGCGATGCGATCGAGTTCGGCGATCGCATCTTCCGGCAGCTTCAGCTCGGCGGCCGCGATATTCTGCCTGAGATGAGCAAGCGACGAGGTACCCGGAATAAGGAGGATGTTCGGCGCACGCTGCAGCAGCCAGGCAAGCGCCACCTGCATCGGCGTGGCGTTCAGGCGGGCGGCGACATCGGAGAGCGAGGAGGATTGCAGCGGTGTAAAGCCGCCGAGCGGGAAGAAAGGCACATAGGCGATGCCGTCGCGTTCAAGTTCATCGACCAGCGCGTCATCCGCGCGCTGCGCCAGATTGTAGAGGTTCTGCACGCAGACGATATCGGTAATCCTGCGGCCTTCGGCGATCTGGTTGCGCGTGACATTGCTCAGCCCTATATGGCGTACCAGACCTTGCCGTTTAAGCTCCGCAAGGGCGGTCAGCGGCGCCTCGATTGAGCCCTCGGCCGGGTGATGCGGGTTGAGCATGATGCGGAGGTTGACGACATCGAGCACGTCGAGCTGCAGATTGCGCAGATTGTCGTGCACCGCCTGCTTCAGCTCATCGGCGGAGAAGGCCGGCAGCCAGGAGGCATCCGCGCCGCGCCGTGCGCCGATTTTTGTGACGATGACGAGATCGTCGCGATAGGGATAGAGCGCTTCCCGGATCAGCTGGTTGGTCACATGCGGACCGTAGAAGTCGCTGGTGTCGATGTGGTCGACGCCGGAAGCGATGGCTTCGCGCAGGACCGCGAGCGCGGTGTCATGGTCCTTCGGCGGGCCGAACACGCCGGGGCCTGCGAGCTGCATGGCGCCGTAGCCGAGCCGTTTGACCTTGCGGTCCCCAAGGGTGAAGCTGCCGGATTGATCGATGCTGGACATGGCTATCTCCTTTCAAGATGAAAGCAGAAATAGGCCCAGTCTCAGTGTATGATAAGCGGGCGTAATGCGCACGGGCTGTGCGGAATTACGAACAATCGATCGAGATCGAAAGTGACGGCCCATCGTCACTCTTGTTTTTATGCCGGCTTGTCCTGTGCTTTCAGATAGTTGTCGAAGATCGTTTCCATGTTCTTCTGATAGCTCTTCTGCACCTCGAGACCGCTGTCGAACATGGCGTTGAACATCTCGGTGTAGGCGGCCATGTCGATGCCGGCGGCGGCCTTGGCCTTCGGTTCTTCCTTCGGCGGCTCTGCCGGCATCGGGAAGTTCTTCATCATGTCCTGAAACGCCTTGGCAAAGGGATTGTCGAGGAATGGATTGGTCTGCGCCGGCTTCTCGCGTTTGACCGAATCGGCGCCGAACATCAATTCCATCGCCTGGGTGAAGGGGTTGTCGAAGATGCTCGCCTGCGGCGTCGGCTGCTGCTTCGGCGCAAAGCCGATGCTCCGCAGCCAGCCCTGCATCATCTCGCCCATATCGGTATTGAGGAAGGGATTGGCCATCTGCGGGATCTGGCCGCTCGTTTCCTTGAAGAGGCCGCCCATCAGTGTGTCCGCCATGGCGGGCAACATGCGCTTGTAGATTTCCTGGCCGATGCCGGTCATCTGCGCTGCCTGCACCGCGATCGCGCGAGATACGTCCTTGGAGCCGAAAAGTCTTCCGAGTACGGCGTTACCATCGGCGATGCCTTCTGGCGTGAAGGCCTTGGTCATGTCCTCGAAATATTTGGCATAATTTCCGGAACTGATGTCCTGCATCACGCCGACGAAGTTATAGGGATCGGTCGCGCTACGCTTGAAGCCGGACGAGAAGGCCGGCATCAGTGCCGCCATCGCCTTGGTCGCCTGCTCTTGCGCAAGGTTGAACTGCTTGGCCATGGCTTCCGTGGCGGCGCCGTTTTGGGCCTGCATCATCATGTCGAAGAGTGGCAGCATCGAAGTCCCTTTCCCCGCTAGAGCGTGATGCCGAAAAGTGTAGGCGGTTTTCGGATGACATCACGCTCTGCTTCTTTGTTTCTAGAGCGGATTCAGATTTTAGGTCGAACAGACCTAAAATCATCCGGCTCTAGGAGGCCGCTTCGGAATCAGGCGGCGCTTGCTTGCAGCAGTATAGCGGGAAAAAAAGGAGCGCCTACCGGTTTCTGTCCCGGCGTGACCGGGTAATAACGGCAGGCAATCGCCTATCAGTATTGATATTCCTCGAAAATCGGCTCGACCGACTGGTTCCAGCGGCCATTATAGAGCATCAGCAGATCGTCGGCGAGCGTGCCCTTCTTGGCAAGCACTTCGTCGAGCGGTGCGAGGAAGACGGTTTCGTCCTGTCCATCGCCGTTCAAGCGCTTGCGGTTCTTCAGGCCAAGGCGGGAAATGCCGACCGCCTCGCGCGCGACATCGAGCAGGCTGTGGCCTTTGATGGAAGCCTTCAGGCCCTGTGCAGGCACGACGTCACGCAGCGCATTGACCTCCTGGAAGTTCCAATCCTTGGTCAGTTCATCGGCTGCGGTCAGTGCCTCGTCATCATAGAGCAGGCCGACCCAGAAGGCCGGCAGCGCACAGATGCGGCGCCACGGGCCACCGTCCGCGCCGCGCATTTCGAGGAAGCGCTTGAGGCGCACGTCCGGGAAGAGGGTGGAGAGATGGTTCGTCCAGTCGCCCATCGTCGGTTGCCAATCGGCGATTTCGCCCTTCAGCGCGCCCTCCATGAACTGGCGGAAGGTGACATGCGTACAGTCGTGATAGCGGCCGTCGCGAACCACGAAATACATCGGAACATCGAGCGCCCACTTCACATAGTCTTCAAAGCCGAAATCGTCGCGGAAGGTAAAGTCGAGCAGGCCGCTGCGGCGGTTGTCGGTGTCGCGCCAGATATCGCCGCGCCAGGAGGAAAGACCGTTCGGCTTGCCTTCGGTAAACGGTGAGGAGGCAAAGAGCGCAGTCGCCAGCGACTGCAGCTTCATCGATACGCGCATCTTGCGGCGCATGTCGGCTTCCGACGAGAAATCGAGATTCACCTGGATCGTGCAGGTGCGGTACATCATGTCGAGACCCTTGGTGCCGACCTTCGGCATGTAGCGGGTCATGATCTCGTAGCGAGATTTCGGCATGCGCGGTGTTTCGGCGAGTGTCCACTTCGGGCTGCCGCCGATGCCGAGGAAGCGGATACCCATCGGCTCGGCGATCTCGCGCACCGTTGCCAGATGATTGTTCGATTCCTTGCAGGTCTGATGGATGGTTTCGAGCGGCGCACCCGACAGCTCGAACTGGCCGCCTGGCTCGATCGAGATCGCGCCCATGCCCGAGGGTTCGCCTAGCCCGATGATGTTGTCGCCGTCCATGATCGGGTCCCAGCCGCTCTTCGTCTGCAGCCCCTTGAGGAGTGCGGAAATGCTGGCCTCACCGAAATAGGGCACGGGGCTGTTGTCGGCGCGGAAGAACACGAATTTCTCGTGCTCGGTGCCGATGCGGAACTTCTCCTTCGGCTTGTTGCCGGCGGCCAGATAGGCCGTCATTTCCGAGACCGAGGAGAGCGGAGTCTGGTCGGTGGTATCGCGCGCCATGGTATTACCTTAGATCTCGGAGGAGAACCCGCGCCAGCCGCAGGTCAATGGGAGGGTGATTGACGCGGATTGAGGTACGGTGCAAGTGAATTTCTTTCAAGGGTCGTTCAAAAAAATAGGATTTTATGTCTCGCCGGTGCATCAAGGCTGTGACAGTCACCGGCATATTTGCACAAGCGTTCAAGACGTCCCGCTATTGACCCGGATAATTTGCTTCGACTGACATCAAGCGGAGCATATCCATGAACGGTCCAACCGGTTTCTACTATTCCACGCTGACGCTGCTTCTGGCATCGCTGGTGATCATGGGAAGCCCCGGCCCCTCGACAATCAGCGCCACGGCGATGGGCGCAGCCTATGGCTTCCGGCGGTCGCTCGGTTACGTCTGCGGCCTGATCGCAGGAACCGTGGCCGTCTTGCTGGCTGTGGCAGCCGGCGTCGTCGCAATCCTCTTGTCCGTGCCGTATGGCGCCTTCATGCTGACAATGGTCTCGGCCATCTATATCCTCTATCTTGCCTTCAAGATCGCCACCGCGCCGCCGTTGTCGCGCCGCGGCAACGATACCGCAGCTCCGGCCTTCTCCGGCGGCTTTCTGTTGGCTGTTGCCAATCCCAAGGCCTATCTTGCTATCGCAGCCGTCTTTGCAGGCGTGAGCCTGTTTCAGGGCCAGAGGCTGCTCGACGCTACCGTGAAGGTCGTGTTGCTCGCGGCCATGATCGTCGCCATCCATATGGTCTGGCTTCTTGCCGGTGCTTCCCTATCCCGCTCCCTTCAGGATCCGAAGATCTCGCGGATCGTCAACCTCTTGCTGGCGATCCTGCTGATCGTCGCAACCGTTGTCGCCGTGTTGAAATGAAACCTCAGTTCCAGTCGCCGATGACAGCCTGGATCACCGCCATGGCGGCGACGGCCGCCGTGTCGGCGCGTAGGATGCGCGGCCCGAGCGGGATGGCGGTGACGAAATCGAGGCTGCGCAGCAGGGCACGCTCCTCCTCGGAAAAGCCGCCTTCGGGGCCGACCAGCAGCGCCAGATGCTTCTCCTTCACCTGCGTCAGCAGCGGCAGCGGGTTCTGGCCGGCATCGCCTTCGTCGCAATAGATGATGCGGCGTTCGCATGGCCAGCGGGCGAGCAGGTCGGCAAGCTTCACCGGCTCGGCGACATCGGGGATGCCGAGAATGCCGCATTGCTCGGCGGCTTCGATGACATTGGCCTTGACCTTGTCCAGATTGGTGATCTTGCCCTGCACATGCTGCGTCATGACCGGCTGGAGCAGGCCGGCACCCATCTCCACCGCCTTCTGCACGAGATAGTCGAGGCGCCCGACCTTCAGCGGCGCGAAGAGATAGTGCAGGTCGGAGGGAGCCGGCTGCGGCCGCGTCTCCTCGACCGGCGTCAGCAGGATGCGCTTGCGGGTCGGGAAGGAGATGCCGGCTTTCCACTCGCCGTCGCGGCCGTTGAATACAAGCAGTTCGGCGCCATCCTCCATGCGCAGCACATTGGCGAGATAGTTGAACTGATCCTGGTCGGCTTCGATCGCGACGCCGGCCTTGATGTCTGACGTCACGTACAGCCGCTGCATGCGGAAATTGGCGCGCATGGATTATCTACCCCCGGGATGGCTTGGAACGATAAGATGGAGCGGCTCGAAGACCCGGCGAGAAGCCGAACCGCTCTAAATGAAGAGCGCGACCATAACCCAATATACCACGGCGGCAAGCAGGGCGGCGACCGGAACGGTGATCGCCCAGGCGGCGATGATGGTCATGAAATGCGAACGGCGCACCAGACGCCGGCGATAGATCTCGTCCAGATTGCGCTCATCGGCGTTGTCTGGTTCGTGCCAGGCAATGCCCGCGGCTTCCGCCTGTCTGCGCATATAGTCCAAACGCCGCTTGGAGCGGGCGGTCGACCATTCGCGGAAGAAACCGACGCCGAAAACCGCGCCTACCGCAATATGGGTCGAACTCACCGGAAATCCGAACCAGGCTGCGACGATAACGGTGAGTGCCGCCGACACGGCGACGCAGTAGGCACGCATCGGATTGAGCTTGGTGATCTGCTCGCCAAGCAGGCGGATCAGGCGCGGCCCGTAAAGCAGCACACCCACGGAAATGCCGCAGCCGCCGATCAAGACCACCCAATAGGGAGCTTTCTGTGCGCTTGTTTCGGCCAGCACGCTGAGCGAGCCGCCGAGGCCGATATCGCGAACGATCGCTGCAAGCGGGCCGATGGCATTGGCAACGTCGTTGGCACCGTGCGCAAAGGACATCAAGGCCGCCGAACAGATGAGCGGCAGACGGAAAAGCTTGCGCAGCGAGCTGTTCTTGTTTTCCAGCCCGGCGGATTGCGCCGCCACCAGCGGCCGTGCGCCGAGCCAGGCGATGACGCCGATGCCAATGCCGATTCCAAGGTTCAGGAGATTGGGGATCGTATCTTTGGGCTCCAGCTGCACGACGAGATAGCCAGCGAAGGCGCCGGCCATGAGGCCGATCAGAATGGGAATCCAGTGCCTGGCGGCGGCGATCTTATCATCGCGATAGATGATGAAGGTCTCGATGAAAAACAGGATGCCCGCCGCAATGCCACCGCCCATGAAGGGTGTTACGACCCAGCCGGCGGAAATGGCGGCCAGCACGTTCCAGTTCACGAGCTGCGGGCCGGCTGCGGCCGCACCTGCGCCGACGACGGCACCCACGATCGTATGGGTGGTGGAAACAGGCGCTTTCAGCCAGGTGGCCAAGTTGATCCAGAGTGCCGCTGCCAGAAGTGCCGCCATCATCAGCCAGGCAAGCTTGCCGACGCTGATGATGCGGTTGGTATCGACGATATGTGTCGAGATGGTGTTGATGACCGGGCCGCCGGCAATCGTCGCGCCGAGGATCTCGAAAATGGCTGCCATGACCAGCGCCTGCGTCATGGTGATCGCGCGCGCACCGACGGCCGCGCCGACATTGTTGGCCACGTCCTTGGCGCCGATGTTCATGGCCATGTAGCCGGCAAGAACGACGGCTGCGAAAATCAGTGTCGCACGCGGCTGGTCGAGCACGTAGATGCCGGCGAAGACCATGGCGAGCCCAAGGAAGATGAGGCCGAGGCCGGGCGCCACCAGGCGCCTCGCCACATGATGGATCGCATCCTCGACATAGGTGAACTTGTCGAGATCCTTGTCGAGCGTCCTTTTTGCTGGTGTGGCCGGTCGGTCGGGCATGCAATTCTCTGGGTCAAAACCTGTCGTATCGCGCGTCCGATGGCGCGCGCAATATCCGTCAGCGATCGTGGCATAGTTTTTTGTGACTAATGTGGCTTATTTTGCCTGAATTGCCGCAGGAGTAGCTCTCATCCGCTCTGCGAAGGCAAGGATCAGATCCCGCAGTTCCGGTTCATGGACGCGCCTGGCCGCTTCCTCACAGGAGACCCATTCGAGCGAGCGTTCGCCCTTCTCCTTGAACTGCTTCGCAAGTTCGCTGACTTCGAGCGCGTAGACCTGCACGCGGCATGGTATCTGAATGCCGTCTCTCAGCACTTTGTCATAGCCGAAGCTACCGAGCGGCTGCGTTTCCACTGTCCCGCGCACGCCCGCCTCTTCATAGGCCTCGCGCGCCGCAACCTCGTGGGAGAGCTTGCCGGGCATCGGCCATCCCTTGGGAATGACCCAGCGGCCGGTGTCGCGGCTGGTCAGCAGCAGCATTTCGAGATCACCCGTCTTCTTCTTAAACCGGTAGCAGAGCGCAGCATATTGCTGTCGCGGCGGACGCCGAAACATGAGTTGCACATCGTTTGCTATACGGCTGAGAAAGGCCAATTGTCGGGTCACCTTTTGGAAATTCGAGTGAAAGATCGATTCTATATTATCATCGTGTGGAAAAATTTTGCACTTCACAGAATGTTATATGGTATTTCCCCACAAATTTATTGAGAGGTGAGTATGTAAAAAGGTGCTGTTTTGTCTTCTGATATTCGCCAGCCATTGTGCTGAAAGCGACATTGAACAGCATTTTCATGCCGCAGATGACGTAGCTGCTTGAACGAAACCTCCATTGCGCCAAGAAGAAAGATAACAGCTGGCCATGCCCAAACCCGTTTCGTCCCGACGGCCTGCCGCCTCTGAACGCGCTTCGCGCTCTCGACGCCGTGGCGCGGCTGTATCCGGAAGCATGATGCCAAAAAGTGTGAGGGATTTCGGACGGCATCATGCTCTGCTTCTTTGATTCTTGGAGCGGATTCAGATTTTACGTCGGTTCGGCCTAAAATCATCCGGCTTCAGGCATCAGGCTTTGGCGAGCGTCCGCGGCAGCAGTCGATCGTAGAGTGCTGCCATCTCGTCGCCGAAACAGCAGAAGATGATTTCTTCGAAGGCGCCATCCTCGCTTTCGGCAAGAGTGGTGCGGATCGCGATCCCTGCCGCCGGCTCGACGGGAAAGCGATAGACGCCTGTGGAGATTGCGGGAAAGGCGATCATCTTCAGACCGTGCTGCCGGGCAAGGCCGAGGCTGTTGCGATAGCAGCCGGCAAGAAGCTCTTCCTCGCCATGGCCGCCGCCATTCCAGACCGGGCCGACCGTGTGGATCACATGCTTGGCCGGCAGTCGGTATCCGCCCGTCATCTTTGCCTGCCCGGTCTTGCAGCCGTTCAGCATCCGGCATTCCGCGACGAGATCCGGCCCGGCGGCGCGATGGATTGCGCCATCCACGCCACCGCCGCCGAGCAGGCTGCTGTTGGCGGCGTTGACGATGGCATCGACTGGAAGCCTGGTGATATCGCCAAGCGCCACGGTGAACCGCGTCTTTGAATTCGGGGCAAGATCGGAACGGATGGTCTCGGGCGCGGACATGATGGTCTCCTCGGGCTTCGAAATGGCCCTTATCGCTCCCAATACGGGACAGGCCCGTAAAGTTCCGCCAGAAAGTCGATGAAGACGCGCACTTTGGCCGGCAGGAACTGCCGGCTGGGGTAAACGGCCGACAGCGTGATATTGTGCGAGCCTTCATAGGCCGGAAGCACCTGCACGAGACGGCCGTCGCGCAGTTCCGGCCCGATATCCCAGGTGGAGCGCAGCGCAATGCCGAGGCCGGCGATGACAGCTTCGCGCACGACCTCGCTGGAATTGGTAATGAGTCTGCCCTCCGGCCGGAAGATCAGGCTGCCTTTCGGCCCCTCGAGCCGCCATGGGTCGAGATTGTGCGCCGGCAGGCAGATATGCCGGCGCAGGTCGTCGATATCCTCGGGCATGCCATGGGCATCGATATAAGCAGGGGAGGCGCAGAGCACGCGGCGCACCGGCGCCAGCCTGCGGGCGACGAGGCTGGAATCGGTGAGTTCGGCAATGCGGATGGCAAGGTCGAAGCCGCCGCCGACGATATCGACGAATTCGTCGCTCAGCACGAGATTGAGCGCCAGTTCCGGGTGGGCTTGCATGAAGGATTTCAGATGCGGCGCGATGTGCAGGCGGCCGAACGAGGTCGGGGCTGATATTTTCAGCGTGCCGTGCATTTGCGAGGAGCGCCCGGCAATATAGGCTTCCGCCTCTTCCAGTCCGGCGAGAATGGCAAGCACGCGGTCATAGAAACCTTGGCCCGCCTCCGTCAGCGAAATCTGTCGCGTCGTGCGCTGCAGGAGCCGGGTGCCAAGCCTGTCTTCAAGGCGCTTGATGCGCTTGGAAATGACGGCGGGCGAAAAACCGAGAGCACGGCCCGTCAGGGACATGCTGCCCGTTGCAACGACGCTCGCGAAGATTTCGAGATCCCCTAAATTGGTCATGCAGAATTATTTCCTGTTTTGGAATAAGTGCTTATCATTTGCTCCAAACTTGGGAAAGCGCTAAGCCTTTATTGCGCTAAAAGGGGCTGTGTTCGTAAAAGGACGCAGAAGGAGGACGGCATGGCCGAGGCCATTTCATTTCTGGAGCCGCGTGCGGATGTTCTGGCGCGCCGCAGCGCGATCGTCGCCGATCTCGCCGATCTCCTGGCGCCCGAATGTTTGATCCACGAGGCGCGCGAGCTCGTGCCCTTCGAAACCGACGCTTTCGTTTCCTATCGCCGTCTGCCGCTTGCCGTCGCGCTGCCGCGCTCGACGGCGGAAGTCGCGGCCGCCATGAAATACTGCCATCGCTACGGCATTCCCGTCGTGCCGCGCGGCGCCGGCACGTCGCTGTCGGGCGGCGCCATCCCGCAGGAGGATGCCGTCGTCCTCGGCCTCTCCAAGATGAACCGCATCCTCGACATCGATTATGCCAATCGCACCGCGACCGTGCAGGCTGGCGTGACGAACCTGCACGTTTCCGAAAGCGTCTCGGCTGACGGCTTCTTCTATGCGCCTGACCCGAGTTCGCAGCTTGCCTGCACCATCGGCGGCAATATCGGCATGAATTCCGGCGGCGCGCATTGTCTGAAATACGGCGTCACGACCAACAATCTGCTCGGCGTCAAGCTGGTGCTGACCGACGGCACCGTCATCGATCTCGGCGGCAAGGCGCTCGATGCGCCGGGCTACGATCTTCTCGGCCTCGTCTGCGGCTCGGAAGGCCAGCTCGGCATCGTCACCGAGGCGACGGTGCGGCTCATCGCCAAGCCCGAGGGTGCCCGGCCGGTGCTCTTCGGTTTCGACAGTTCCGAAGAAGCAGGCGCCTGCGTTGCCGATGTCATCGCCGCCGGCATCGTCCCCGTCGCGATCGAATTCATGGACAAGCCGGCGATCGAGATCTGCGAGGCCTTTGCCAAGGCCGGCTATCCCCTCGATGTGGAGGCGCTCCTCATCGTCGAGGTCGAAGGCTCCGAGGCGGAAATGGACGATATGCTTGCGAGCATCGTCACAATCGCCCGCACTCACAGAGTCAAGACCGTGCGCGAATGCCAGTCGGCAACGGAAGCAGCCCTGATCTGGAAGGGCCGGAAATCTGCCTTCGGCGCCACCGGCCGCATCGCCGATTACATCTGCATGGACGGCACCGTACCGCTCAGCCAGCTCTCCTACGTCCTGAAGAAGACGAGCGAGATCGTCGATGGTTACGGTCTGCGCGTCGCCAACGTCTTCCACGCTGGCGATGGCAACATGCATCCGTTGATTCTCTTCAATGCCAACGACCCCGAAGATGCCGCAAAGGCGGAGGCCGCCGGCAACGATATCCTGCGGCTCTGCGTCGATGCCGGCGGCTGTCTCACCGGCGAGCATGGCGTCGGCATCGAGAAGCGCGATCTGATGCGCCACCAATATGCCGATGTCGATCTTGCCCAGATGATGTCGGTACGATCAGCTTTCGACCCCGGCTGGATCCTCAATCCGTCCAAGGTCTTCCCGCTTGATGGGCGCAACGCCGCATGAGCGAGTTTCACCCCCGGACGGAGGAGGAAGCCGCCTCCATCATCAGCGATCATTCGGTGCGCGGCGCTGCTCTCGCGATCGTCGGCGGCAATACGCGATCCGGCTTCGGCAATGCCGTCGTATCCGATGCGGTTCTGTCGTCGAGCCGCCTTGCCGGCATCGTCGCCTACAATCCGGGTGAGATGGTGATGACTGCTCGCACCGGCACGCCGGTTGCCGAGATCGAAGCGGCCCTTGCCGAGGCAGGCCAGATGATGGCCTTCGAGCCGATGGATCACCGGCCGCTGATGGCGACCGAAGGCGAGCCGACGATCGGCGGCATTTTCGCCGCCAATGTCTCCGGCCCGCGCCGTTTCGTCAGCGGGGCCGCGCGCGACAGCCTGCTCGGCGTCCGCTTCGTCAATGGCAAGGCCGAGATCGTCAAGGCCGGCGGGAGGGTGATGAAGAATGTCACCGGCCTCGATCTGGTCAAGCTGATGGCCGGTTCGCATGGTACGCTCGGGCTGCTGACCGAAGTGACGTTCCGTGTGCCGCCGAAGCCGAAGACGGAGGAGACGATCGTCCTCTCCGGCCTCAACGATGCGGAAGCTGCCAATGCGATGGCCGCGGCCATGGCTCTGCCGCTCGAAGTGTCAGGCGCCGCCCATCTGCCGCTCACCGTCGCCTGGTCCTTTCTCGACGGCAAGCTGCCGCAAGGCGAGGCGACGGTGCTGCGCATCGAGGGTCTTCCCGGCTCCGTCGCGGTCCGTGGTGAAAAGCTTGCCGCAGCTATGGGCCGGCTCGGGTCGGTGAAACGTCTCGATGAGGCTGACAGCCGCAGGCTCTGGCGCGAGATCCGCAATGT
>NZ_JAUQTZ010000042.1:0-46316 GCF_059803845.1 Rhizobium sp. UFLA01-1127
CTTGATCTCGTCGGTCGAAAAAAGATCGCGGTCGCCGGCCAGCGAGACCGCGCCACGAAGGCCAGAGGCATCATGGGTCGGCAAATAGATGAAACGCGTCATGCGAAAGCGTTCGAACAGAGCTACGACGAGCTGCGACTTGCTCTCCTCGCGATTGGGATTTGCCGCCACCTCATAAAGAAAGGGCAGCGTGGAACCGCGCAGACGCTGCAAGACGGGGCTGGTCGACAGCAGGCTTTCCTGATCGTAGATCGATAGAAGTTCGGCCGGCCAATTGTTGATCACCGAGTTGCTCTGCAGGTCGTGGGACGTGATCGGCGGCAGGTTGAGTACCATGAAGGCCCGGCAACGATAGACCTCCGTTACGCCCTTCATGAAGCGAAACACATCGAACTGCGTTTTAAGTCTGCTGATTTCCTCGATAAAATCCTCGCCACGAGGGGACATTCCCGCTTGTATCAATGCCGCCATCACCAGTCTTCTTTATGTAAAAGAGGGAGAAAATACGAAACTTCCGTCTCTTGCCCCTCACGATTATCGTACCGGCGCCGATACAAGGCGCTCGATAAAATATAATTTTTTCAAAATCGTGACCGCAATAACGCTCGTTACTATCATGTCCTCTCGCAACTCGCCGAATCCTGCAGGATTCCAATAATCACCGGGAGATAATGGCAGCTCTTGCGCATATCTCAACAGTAAAATTCCAGATGAACGAGCAATTTGGCCAAGGCCCGGCGCTGGCTTCAGAATCAAGGAGGCAGGCGGGTTTCGAAGAGCCGGCGCGAGAGATTTATCGGATCAACGCTTTGGCCCCATGCGATTGCGCATGTCCATCATGATCGAATCGGCCGCCGCAACCACCAACGGCGCCCATGCCTGCAACTTCTGGGGCGTGACGCGATAGGCCGGCCCGGTCACCGAGACGCCGGCCAGCATGTCACCATCATCCGAGCGGATCGGGGCGGCCACGCAGCATATGCCGCTTTCGTGCTCTTCGAGATCGAAGGCATGGCCCCGCGCCCTGATTGCAGCGATATCGGAGAGTAATTCGGCAGGACCGCGGAGTGTATGCTCGGTATAGAGGCGAAATTCGAAGCCCGAGATCCTCGCTGCAAGCTCTGCTTCGTCGAGCGCGGAGAGAGCGGCCTTGCCGACACCGGTGCAGTAGGCAGGGGATGCATTGCCGATCTGGGAATACATCCGCACGGACTGGCGGCCTTCCACCTTGTCGAGATAGATGACCTCAGCGCCGCGCAGGACGCCGAGATGGACGGTTTCACCGGTATATTCCTGCAGGCGATGCAAATGCGGTTCGGCAACGGCGCGAAACTCGTTGCGCGCCCAGCTGCGCGATGCGAATGTCAGGAGTCTGAGGCCGATCAGATAACGCCCATCGCGATCGACCTCCAGAAGCCCTTCTTCGACGAGGTGCGACAATTGCCGATGCAGCGTGCCCCGCGGCTGATCCGAGGACGTGAGAATGTCGGTGAAACGCATCGGACCGTCGGCGAGCGCTACGAGATCGAGCAGGGAGACGAGTTTTCCCAGCGTTCCGGTTTGCCGATCGCGGCGGACTTTATTTTTTCCGCCCTCTGAACCCATATCCTCGTTCATTCATTTCTCTCTGGCAGAGCGGCGCTAGAGCCGGATGGTTTTGGATCGAAGAAGTAGTGCATGATGTCGTGCGAAAACCGATCACACTTTTCGGCACCATGTTCTATCCTTGACACGACGAGACGGTAGTCCGATAATTCCATATAGTCAAATTATGTTCCAAATAATGGAACTTTCTATGAGTCCGGGAGGAGACACCTTGGCCGATATTCAGGCGCAATTTCCCGATCTGAAAGGCCGCACCGTCCTCGTCACCGGCGGCGGTTCCGGCATCGGTGCAAGCCTCGTGGAAGCCTTCGCGAAACAGGGCGCAAAGGTCGCCTTCATCGATATCGCCGAGGAGCCCAGCAAGGCATTGGCAGCTAAGCTTTCAGACCAATCGGCCCATCCCGTTACCTTTTACCATGCCGATCTGCGTGATGTCGGCGCGATCAAAAGCACTGTTGCGGCGATCGAGTCCGATCTCGGGGCGATCCGCGTGCTCATCAACAACGCGGCCTGGGACGACCGACACGATATCGATAGCACGACCGAAGAATATTGGGACAATAACCAGGCGATCAATCTGAAACAGGTCTTCTTCGTCTCGCAGGCGGCTGCACCCGGCATGCGGGCGGCCGGCGGCGGCGCGATCATCAATTTCTCCTCCATCGCTTTCAAGATGAATCCGCCGCTGCTGTCCTCCTACGCCAGCGCGAAGTCCGGCGTCATCGGGCTGACCAAGAGCTTTGCCGGGCGCTTCGGGCCTGAGAATATCCGCGTCAACGCCGTTCTGCCCGGCATGATCGTGACGCAGCGGCAGCTCGATCTGTGGCTAACCGAGGATGGCATGGACAAGATGATCGACCGGCAATGTCTGAAACGCGTGCTGAACGCCGACGATCTGGTCGGGCCGGTGCTGTTCCTGGCCTCGGACTGCTCGGGCGCTATGACTGGACAGGCCATCACTGTCGATGGCGGCATCTTCTGACCTTGAGATTTCTGACCTAAGACTTGGAGCATTTCTCATGACGAAACCCGCATATGTCGCGGTGGACTGGGGCACCAGCAGTTTCCGGCTGTGGCTGATCGGTGAAGACGGCAGTATTGTTTCGGAGCGCCGCAGCGGCGAAGGCATGACCACGGCCGCCCAAACCGGCTTCGCCAGGGTTCTGCAGACGCATCTCGACGCCGTATCGGCGCCGGATACCCTTCCCGTCATCGTCTGCGGTATGGCCGGAGCGCGCCAGGGCTGGGTGGAAGCCGGATATATCGATACGCCGACCTCGCTCGCCGCCATTCTGACGGCCGCCGTCACCGTGCCGGAACAGACGCGCGACGTTCGCATCCTGCCGGGTCTGGCGCAGCGCAGCCAGCAAGCGCCTGACGTCATGCGCGGCGAGGAAACGCAGTTGCTCGGCGCGATTGCCGCCGATGCCAAGGGCGAACAACTCGTCTGCATGCCAGGAACACATTCGAAATGGGTGCGCGTACTTGACGGCCAGGTGACGGGCTTCTCCACCTTCATGACCGGCGAGCTCTTCGATGTCATTACCAAGCACAGCATTCTGTCGCACGCCGTTGCCGGCGCTGCCGACATGCCCGCCGATGTGAAGGCATTCGAAGCCGCCCTCAAGGCGGCTCTGGACAAGCCGGCCCTCGTTACCAATCTGCTGTTCACGGCCCGCTCCGGCCAGCTTCTGAACGGGTTGACTGCGGCCGGCGCGCAGGCGCTGATATCAGGCACATTGATCGGCGCGGAAATCGCCGGCGCGCTTGCTTCTGCCGGGCAGAATGCGGCCATCACACTCGTCGCCTCCGGCCGCCTGCGGGCTCTCTACGAGGATGCGTTCCGCGCCCTATCCCTCACCTGCAAGACCATCGACGCCGATGCCGCCGTCCGCCGCGGACTTTCCGCCGCGGCCGAAGCGATCTGGTTCAAGAAAGAAGGCAAGAACTGATGACGACCCGCATCCCCTTCCCGCCCATGGAGCGCCCGCTCATTGCCATTCTTCGCGGCATCAAGCCGGAGGAAACGGCCGATATCGTCGGCGCGCTGATCGAGAACGGCTTCACGGCAATCGAGATCCCGCTGAATTCGCCGGATCCGTTCCGCTCCATCGAGATCGCTGCCAGGATGGCGCCGGCAAATTGCCTGATCGGCGCCGGCACCGTGCTGACGGTCGAAGACGTCGACAGGCTCGATGGCGCCGGCGGCAAGCTGCTGGTGACGCCGAATGTGGAGCCTGCGGTGATCAGCCGCGCGCGTGACAAAGGCATGGTGACGATGCCGGGCGTGTTTACCGCCACGGAAGCGCTTTCGGCCGCCCGTGCGGGTGCCACCGGCCTCAAATTCTTCCCCGCCGGTGTGCTCGGCGCTTCCGGCATTACAGCCATCCGCGCGGTGCTGCCGCCGGAACTTGTCGTCGCGGCGGTCGGCGGGGTTTCGGACCAGAATTTCGCCGACTACACCAAGGCAGGCATCCTCGCCTTCGGTCTCGGCACCAGCCTCTACAAGCCGGGAATGACGGCGGCCGAGGTTGCCGAACGCGCCAAGGTCACCATTTATGCCTATGATGCAGCCAGAGGAGCCTGATCTATGACGGATATTCATGATTTTCAGGGGAATATTCTCTGCAACACCTCGTCCGTCCTGGGAGAAGGCCCGACTTACGACCCGGATACGGACACCGTCTGGTGGTTCAATATCCTCGGCAAGGAACTGCACGAATTGCATCTGCCGTCCGGCAAGAAACAGGTTCACGAGCTGCCGATGATGGCAAGCGTGCTGGCCCGCGTCGATGCGGAACGGCAGATGCTCGCCACCGAACAGGGCCTGTTCCTTCGCGACGTCGCGACCGGCGAGCTGAGCTTCTATACGGCCATCGAAGCCGACAGGCCCGAGAACCGCTCCAATGACGGGCGCACGCATATTTCCGGATCGCTTTGGATCGGCACCATGGGCAAGCGCGCCGAGATGCAGGCAGGCGCGATCTATCATGTCGCCGGCGGCAAGGTCACCAAGATCTTCGATCAGATCAGCATCCCGAATTCCATCTGCTTCTCGCCCGACGGCACGATCGGATACTTCACCGACACCCGCGTCAGCCAGCTCATGCGCGTGCTCGTCGACCCCCAGACGGGGCTTCCGACCGGCGAGCCGATCGTCATGGTCGACAGCATGGAAGATCCCGGCGGCCTCGACGGCTCGGTCTGCGACGCGGACGGCTATATCTGGAACGCCCGCTGGGGCTCCGGCTTCGTCGACAAATACAGCCCGGACGGCCTGCGCATCGAGCGCTTTCGCGTGCCCGCCATGCAGCCTTCCTGCCCGGCCTTCATCGGCAAGAATGCGGACCGGCTGGCCGTGACGACCGCCTGGGAAGGGCTGGATGAGGAAGCCCGGTCCATGCAGCCGCAGGCCGGCGCTCTTCTGGAACTCGGCTTGACGGTGAAAGGCGTTTTCGACCCTCCATACAAGCTTTGATTGAATGCCGCCTTCAGACGACAGACGCTGAAGGCGGCATTGTTTTCGGCGGATAATGCAAGCTCGGAAGACATCCGGCCGCGCGGGAAATTGAAACCCGCATTGAATTGCCGTCGTTATCCCAGCAATCTTTCCGGTTGTTTCGCGAAGCGCTAATTCTCTGACTTCACGCGGCATTCCGTCATCTTCCGCGCCATGCGACGCGACTTTCTGCAACTTTTGACGGAACCAAAACCTACCTGAGCCATTGCTCCTACGACCGATACGATAACGGTCGGCACCACAAGGTTCCACTCGCGCTGGTAAGCATGCGCGTGTGATTAAGTGTGCCCATCAGAATGAAAGGTAGGTTCACGATGACTGGGAAACTCTTCACCTCCGTCGCCGCAGGCGCAATCTTCGCAACTGCATCCGTGCTTTCGCCCATGGCCTTCGCGCAGGCGCAGCAGCCGTCGAACGGGGGTACAGGCAACAACAATGCACCGCTGACGCAGTCTGCTCCGGCAACACCGGGCGCTGCGAAGCCGGATAATTCCACGCCCCAGAAAAACGCTCAGGCACCCGCCCCAGCGACGGGGTCGCAGCCATCCGGCGGCTATCTGACCATGCAGTCGGCCGATCAGATCAGCGCCAAGACCTATATGGGCCAATCGGTATATAACGGTCAGAACGAAAGCATCGGCAGCATTAACGACCTGATCCTGCAGAAGCAGGGCGGTGTTATCGCCGCAGTCGTCGGTGTCGGCGGCTTCCTTGGCATGGGTCAGAAGAATGTCGCCGTTCCCTTCGACAAGATCAGCGCCGCCCAGAATCCCCAGGATGGCACCATCAAGCTGACGACCACCGAGACGGCAGACGCGCTGAAGGCCGCGCCGGAGTTCAAGACGCTTGCGATGCAGGCGTCCGACAAGGCGGCAAGCTCGGCCGGCACATCGACCACGCCGGCAACGGACAGCACGACAACGTCGTCGACCAACAAATAAGCTATTGGTCAGGCGAAATGCAGAAGCTGCGGCCTTTACAGGCCGCGGCATTCGCGATTTCAAAATGACGGAGCGGTTCAGCTCTTCGTGGGGCCTGGGAGCCGCTCTATCTCGTTGTTTTCAGGTAATCCGCAGCGGAAAACCGCGCGCTTTTCCTGAAGGTAGCTAAGCGATCTCGCGTTCGTTGCCGGCTTCGAAATAGTGTGCCTGCAGATAGCGAAGCGTTGCAGCGCCATCTGCGGGTTTTCCGAAATAATACCCCTGTCCCATGGCGCAACCCAGCGCCTTCAGCTTCGCCGCTTCGGCACGTTCCTCGATGCCTTCCGCGACGACGCGTAGCTCCAGCCCCTCGCACATGGCGAGAACCGCCTTGATGATGTGCTCGGACGTCCGATCCGAATTCATGCGCGAGACGAAGGCGCGGTCGATCTTCACCTTGTCGAAACTGAACTCGCGCAGGCGCCCGAGACTGGATTGGCCAGTGCCGAAATCATCAAGGGAAATGCGAACGCCGGCCGCGCGCAGGTCCGCAATGATGCGCTGGGCAGTATCGGCCGAGCTCACGACCGCAGTTTCGGTGATTTCGAGTTCGAGACGATGCGGGTCCAGGCCGGCACGCGCGAGAATGGCGAGAACGCTGCTGCTGGTACCGGGATCCATCAGCTGCGCGGAGGACAGATTGAAGGACAGGAAAAGCTCGCGCGGCCAAGAGAGCGCCGCCTCCGCCGCTTTGCGCAGAAGCGTTTCGGAAAGTGCGTCGATGAAGCCGCGCTCCTCGGCAAGCGGTACGAAAACGGCTGGCGAAACGAAGCCGAGATCCGGATCGCTCCAACGCGCCAGGGCCTCGAAGCCGAGAACCATGTTATTGGAGAGCGAGACGATCGGCTGGAAATGCACGTCGATGGCATCGGAAATGATGGCATTGCGCAGTGCCTGTTCAAGCTGCGTCGCACGCTTCATCTCCTGCGCGATCTCCCTCGAATAGACGGTGATCTGGCCCCGGCCGCGGCGCTTCGAGCGATAGAGCGCAGTATCCGCACTCTTGAGGAGGTCCTCGAACTTCTCCCCGGCGAACGGGTGGATGGCAAAACCGAAGGATGCGGAAAGGCGAACGTTGCGATCGCCGAGATCGTAGGGCGCGGACAGTACTTCGCGGATCATCTGCCCGAATTTTTCTGCGCCGACGCGTTCGAAAACCAGCGGCAGGACGAAGGCAAATTCGTCGCCGTCATGACGCGTCACCATCGCGCCATCCGGAATGCAGGCCTTGAGACGATGTGCGACCTGGCAGAGTATTTCGTCGCCGGCATCGACGCCGAACAGGTCATTGATCGGCTTGAAGGCATCAAGATTGACAATCCCGATCGTAAAAGGCGCAGGATCTCCGGCGCGCTCGAGCGAAAGCGCGCGCGCCCGTTCGCGCATGCGATGGCGATTGCCCAATCCGGTGAGCGGATCCGTGTAAGCGATTGCTCGCGGCTCCTGATTGGCTGGCCCCGGCAGCGTTTCAGTCGATTTCATATTTGTTTCCGACCTTTTCTCCACCCGGGAAAAAGCATGACGGGGAAGTCTTAACAAAAAATGGCGGGGCGACAGTCAATCAATGCCAGCAATAACTTACGGTCGGAACTGTTGTGATTATAATATCTATCTGTTTTGCGCCTTCAGAGCGTTGCGCATGAATTTCTGGAATACCGTCTCGATGATATCGGGACTGACCGGCTTCAGGATGACGTCGTCCATGCCGACCTCGGTGCATTCCTTGCGATCCCGCTCGAAGGCCTGCGTCAGAACGCCGATGATCGGTGTGTGGGAGCCGCTGCCCATTTCCGCGCCGCGGATCAGCCGGGCGGCTTCGAATCCGTTCAGACCCGGCAGCGAAATGTCCATCAGGATCAATTCAGGACGGTGCTCCTGCCACAGCCGCACGGCTTCGTCGCCGCTTGCAGCGATGGCATAGCTGTATCCCAATCCCTCAAGGATCTGCGAGAAGACGATCTGGTTGATGTCATTGTCCTCGGCAACCAGGACCTGCGCGCGGCGTTCCTCCCCGGTTGCGCGCCGCCATTCGGACACGAGCCCCTGCTCCATGATATCGCCGAGTTCACCGCGGATATTTCGGTTGAAATGGCGCGCGATCAGGAAGGGAAGCTCCGTAGCAAGCTGCGAACCATCCAGCGACAGCGCGCCGAGGTTCTGCCGCTCGGCCAGCTCTATTCCGCGCTTGCCGAGCTGGTTGTCGACGATGACAAGATCGATCTTGACGCCATGCGCGCTTGCCACATCCAGAAACGCCGCCTCTTCGTTCTCGTTGTGAACGACGCAGGCCTCGAAACCGTATTTCCTGAGCGTCTTCAAGGCTGCGGTTTCGGCGGCAAAATCGGCAGTGACGACCAGAACCTTACGGCCGCTGAAATTCTCCGGGACGAAGGTTTCCATGGCGGCCGGGCGGCGCGAAATGGTCTGCAGGGCGGCTAGGGGAACATAGGCCCGGCGATAGGAGCGATCGCTGTTTTCCTTGATGTTCGATGCGAGGGCGAACTCGTCGAAATCGCTGCCATCCTTGGGCAGATCCTGCATGGTGCAGATCAGGAAATAGCGGCCGGGTTTGCCGATGCGCTGCTTGCGGGTGACGATATCGCGTTCGATGCCGTCGCGGGCGATCTGGCGCTGCCGCGTGATCGACATCTCGCCGGTTTCCATGACATGCAGGTCGCTCTCGTGAAAGCGATGGGCAAGGTCGGTGGAGAAGATATCGATGCTCTTGCGACCGCGCACTTCATCCGCCGCAGTCTGATACTTGTCGCAGAATGCCCTGTTGACAGCAACATAGACGAGGTTCTGGTCCTTGACGAAAACCGGGAAGGGCAGGTTGTCGAGGATATCCTCGGTGAGCTGTGCGCGCTCCATGTCGACGCGCCACTGCTCCTCCCGCTTCTTCACTTCGGAAACGTCTGACATGATGCAGAAGCCGATGCCCGACGGCAGCCGCCGCTTGATGATGCGCACCCAGCGGTCGTCCGCAAAATGTTCCGTCGTCTCGAAACGTTCGCGCCAATGCGAGGCTATGCGCTGCGAGACCCAGTCGTCACGGTTGGCGGCCGTCTTGCTCTGGTGTCTCTGATAGCGCACGCCCGTGTCGAAGACGGCGCCCAGAAAATCGCGAAGCCTCGTCGCGGGTTGCAGGAAGTCCTGCTGGATCGGGAAGAAATTCAAAATCTGGCGGCTGGCGAACAGCAGCTGATCATTCTTGTCATAGGCAAGGAATGCACTGGAAAGACTATCGCAGAAAGCGTCGAAGAACATCGCCTGCAGATTGCCGCCAAAAGGCGCATCAGCAGTCATCATTGCCAAAGCTGCCTTGTCAATCTCGGCAGTCATTCGTCCGATTCCTACACTCAACCAGTTTCACAACACGATAAGCAGACAGCGCAACATTCGTTCTGCGCGGCAAATTCGTGAAAATTGCATGCTGGCCTTGATACTTGAAGCAGATGGCGCCTGGCTCCTTGTAGATTGATGGCCACCAACCTGCCATCAAGAGCCGTCAGCATGCACGAAACGCGCCACTCGCGGTCATTTCAAGTTTCTCTGCCCGCAACCTGTCATTATTCCCTTAAACATTGATTAAATTTCTTAAACGGAGCACCGGACGGAAACGGGTGGATCACGGCCGGAGAATCGCCTTTCCTCTTTCCACACCGCCACGAATCCACGACAATGATGCCATGGCCATCAAGCAACTCTCCGAAACATTGATCAACCAGATCGCCGCCGGCGAAGTCATCGAGCGCCCGGCAAGCGCTGCCAAGGAGTTGATCGAAAACGCGCTCGACGCCGGCGCCACGCGCATCGAGATTGCCACGGCAGGCGGCGGCAAGGCGCTGCTGCGTGTAACGGACAACGGCTCCGGCATGGAAGAGGCGGATCTGGAGCTTGCCGTCCGGCGCCACTGCACCTCGAAGATCAACGAAACGCTGGAAGACATTCGCACCCTCGGCTTCCGCGGCGAAGCCCTGCCCTCCATCGGCTCCGTGGCGAAGCTTTCGATCGCAAGCCGCCGGGCAGGTGCCGCCGGCGGCGCCGAGATCTCGGTTGCCGGCGGCAAGGTTCTGCATCTGCGCCCGGCGGCTGCCAATCCCGGCACGATCGTGGAGGTGCGCGACCTGTTCTTTGCGACGCCCGCCCGCCTGAAGTTCCTGAAGACCGAGAAGGCGGAAGCTGCCGCGATCACCGAGGTCGTCAAGCGGATGGCGATCGCCTTTCCGCGCGTGCGCTTCGTTCTGTCGGGAACCGACCGCTCGACGCTCGAATTTCCCGCAACCGGCGACGATCATCTCGCCCGCATGGCGCAGGTGCTCGGGGCTGAATTCAAGGACAACGCCATTGCGCTCGATGCCGTGCGCGAGGATGTCGGTCTCACCGGTTTTGCCGGTGTGCCGACCTTCAATCGCGGCAATTCCGCCCATCAATATGCCTTCGTCAACGGCCGGCCGGTGCAGGACAAGCTGATCCTGTCGGCGATCCGCGGCGCCTATGCCGAGACCATTCCCTCCGGCCGCTATCCTGTCGCCGTGCTTTCCCTGACACTCGATCCGGCGCTGGTCGACGTCAACGTGCATCCGGCAAAATCCGATGTGCGCTTCCGAGATCCTGGTCTCGTGCGCGGCCTGATCGTCGGCGCGGTCCGCGAAGCCCTGTCGCGCGAAGGCGACCGGGCCGCAACGACCGGAGCGGATGGCATGCTGCGCGCCTTCACCGCCGGGCGTTCGGGATTCCAACCCGGCTGGCGCCCTTCGCCGGCAACTGCTCCCTGGATGCCGGAGACTTCGCCATCCCTGCCCTATGAGAGAACGCCGGCAACGGCGGGCTACGGATTTGCGGAAAGACCGCAGGCCGCCTTCGACGGGCTTGCCGTACCCACGGCACGTGCGGAACCGCCGGGAGAACCGATGCGAGCCGAGGAACCCTCTCGTTTTCCGCTGGGTGCCGCCCGCGCTCAATTGCATGAGAACTATATCGTCGCCCAGACGGAAAACGGGCTTGTCATCGTCGATCAGCATGCCGCACATGAACGACTGGTTTTCGAGGCCATGCGCAAGGCCCTGCACTCGAAACGCCTGTCCTCGCAGGTCCTGCTCATTCCGGAGATCATCGACCTGTCGGAGGAAGATTGCGACCGGCTGATGGCGTTTGCCGAAGAGCTCGGCGAGCTTGGCCTCGCCATCGAGCGCTTCGGCCCCGGTGCCGTTGCCGTGCGGGAGACGCCGGCCTTGCTCGGCGAGGTGGATGCGCAAGGTCTTGTCCGGCAACTCGCGGACGAGATCGCCGAATGGGACACGGCCTCGGGTCTTGCCGCCAAGCTGGAATATGTCGCGGCGACCATGGCCTGCCACGGTTCGGTGCGCTCTGGCCGGCGTCTGCGCTCGGAAGAGATGAATGCACTGTTGCGGCAAATGGAGGCGACGCCCGGCTCCGGCCAGTGCAATCACGGCAGGCCGACCTATATAGAGTTGAAGCTTGCGGACATCGAGCGGCTGTTCGGACGCAGCTGAAGCGAACCGGCTTCGAAATGCCGCTGCAGCGATCTTTGCGCGTCATATTTGACGCGCGCCGCTGTAGTGCGGTATGGCAAACAGATGACAGAGATCAAGGACGGCATCAGATGAATCTTTTTGAAGGACATGGAAACCGCGAGGCGAAGATTCGCTATCTCGACGGCGATTTCCAGATCCTGATGCCTGGCTCCTATGTCGTCTGCGCCATGACCGGCAAGCATATCGCGCTCGATGAGCTGCGCTACTGGAGCGTTGCCCGGCAAGAGCCATACGCCGACGTGATCACCTCGCTCGAAGCTGAAAAGCGCGCCGGCGCGCTTCCCAATCAGAAGCGCTGATTTTCTCGCCGAATAGCCTGCAGTATTTCAACCGGCCTTGCCGCCGCGCTTTTCCCGCAAGCAACGCTCGCGGGCTGCCGCAATCGCCCTGTCGATGATCAATCCCGGCGCCTGCGGATCGGCAAAGACCATGTCGATCTCGATCACCCTGCAACGCTGCAGCAATTCGTCGGCGCGGCCATGATGTCCGATGAGACGGACATAATCTTTCGACGTGGTGACGATCTCCAGCCCTTCACGCGAGGCTATGTCGAGCATGTCGGAAACCTCGTCGTCGCCGGGATGTTCATGATCTCCAAAGCTGCGTCGGACGGCAATATTCGCTCCGAGGGCTTCCACCGTGCGGAAAAACTTGGCCGGATCGGCGATGCCGGCGAAGGCAAGCACGTTGAGGCCGCGCAAATCTTCCTGTCCGCGCACTCTGACGCCTGCAGAAAAGAAAGGCTTTCCGGCCCTTGCCGCCAGGCGAACAACGCGATCAGCGGCATTGCCCTCGCCGACCTTCAAAAGAGCGGAGGCATAGATAAGCTGGGTGCGCAGCGGCGCACGCACCGGACCGCCTGGAACGAGATGGCCGTTGCCGATGCCCCGACCGGCATCGATCACAACCAGGGCATAGTCGATGGCAAGATGCGCGCTCTGGAATCCGTCATCCATGATGATGATGTCGGCGCCCTCGCGCACGAGCCTCTGCGCACCATCGGCCCGGCGGCGGGCAATGACGGTCAGCGCCTCGCGGGCCAGCAGAAGCGGCTCGTCGCCGACGGCTGTGGCATGATGATGCGCGGGATCGACGACTGTCGTAACATCGAGCGAGCCGCCATAGCCGCGGCTCAGAAAACCCGGCTTCAGCCCCTTGGCCTTGGCGGCTTGGGCGAGCGCAAGTGCCGTCGGCGTCTTTCCGGCTCCGCCGACTGTGAAGTTGCCGACACAGATGACCGGCACGGGCACGGAGGCACGCTTGCCATGCACCATGCGATATCCTGCGATACGGCCGTACAGGAAAGAGAAGGGTGAGAGCCCCCAGGCACGCCAATCCGGTTTTCGCCACCAGAAAGGTGGGGCTTCCGATACCATGCGTCTAACTCAGCCTTCTGCTTGTGCCGACAATAAGGCGGCAAGAAAGGTCAGATTGCGTGAAAAAGCAAGCCACTACCGGGATCAGGCCAATTGGGCGACCGGCATGAGCAGGCCTTCCAGCTCGGTAATGTCGTTGAGACAATAGTCGGATGCGGCCGTCAGCGTCTCGCGCGAGCCGGTGCCCGTCAGCACGCCGACGGTCACGCCGACGCCGGCGTTGCGGCCCATATGGAGATCGTGATTGTTGTCGCCGACGACGGCGACCTGCGCCGGCGAAAGACCCGTTGCCGCATAGAAGCCGAGTACCATGCCCGGCTCCGGCTTGATGCCGAAGCCGCTATCGTAGCCGGCGATGTAATCGACGTAGTCGATGAAGCCGAAGCGGCGCGCCGTCTGCCGGATGGAGCGCTCATTGTCGCTGGAGGCAACGCCGAGCTTGTAGCCGCGCTGATGCAGGCGCTGGAAGAAAGCGGAGAGATCTGTGACGGGCGAGGAAAAATCGGCCGCATGCGCGAAGAGCGCATCGAGTTTTTCCACCAGCTCCGCGATATCCATTTTCGAGCCGGCGGCCACCAGCCCCTCGGAAATCTGCCTTGTGTTGCCGGCAGCAAGCAGGCTGTCGGGCACGATATGGCCGGTGATCGGGTCCATGCCACAGGAGAATAGAAGATGATCGGCGAGTATCGGATCGTCCTGAGCGGCGATGCGCGCGAGCTCGCGATTGACCGGCAGCCAGCTCTGATCATAGTCGAGCAGCGTGCCGTCCTTGTCGAAGAGAATGCCTGCAATCGCTCCCAGCTTGGCCGCCGTCATGCCTTTCCCTTCTAGAGCATCTCCGCTTTTCTTCGAATCGCGAAAACGCTCTATCCTCTTGTTTCTCCAACGCATTCCGGACGGAAAACCGCTACGCACTTTTCCTGGGAATGCTCTATCCGTTCGCCATCGTCTTCGGCATCAGCCGCGCCTTCACCGAAAGCGGATTGATATAGGGCTCCAAGCCCCTGACCGTCGCGGCCAATGCTCCGCGCATTTCATGCACGGCAGTGAAACCGGCATCGATCATGCCGCGACGTGCCGTGTCGTTGGTCAGCAAATAATGGACGCCGCGCGCCAGCATCTCCGTGTCACGCACCATGCGGGCACTGCCGCGGCGGGCAAGCAACTGATAGGAATCGCGGAAATTCTGGACATGGCCGCCGGTCAGGATCGCGCAGCCGAGCATGGCCGGCTCCAGCGGATTCTGGCCCCCTTCGTTGAAGAGCGACTTGCCCATGAAGGCGACTTCGGTCATCCGCAGATAAAGCCCCATTTCGCCGATCGTATCGCCAAGGAAGACATCCACATCCGGCGAGAGAATATCGTTGCGGGTGCGGCGCGCCACTTTCAGGCCCTGCTCGACGAGCATCGCCTCGATCGCGTCGCAGCGCTCGGGGTGGCGCGGCACGATGATGGTGAGCTGGTCGTTATGCTGCTTGAGCATCGAATGGACGGAGGCCGCAGCCCCCTCTTCGCCCTCGAACGTGGAGACGGCGGCCCAGGTCTTGCGGTTACCGATCTGCTTCAGGTAGGCGGCAAGCGTCGGCGCATCGTGAGATGGCGCGTCCGTATCCACTTTGAGATTGCCTGATTTGAGAACCTGCAAGGCGCCGAGATCGCGGAAGCGTTCGGCATCGAGATCGGACTGGGCCACGACCAGCGCCAGATTTTCGAACAGCGCCTCGGCAAGCGAGAGATGCCGGCTCCAGCGGGCAAAGGAGCGATCCGACATGCGGGCATTGACGAGGATCTGCGGAATGCGCTTGCGGCCGAGTTCCATGATGGTCGTCGGCCAGATCTCGGATTCGGCGAAAATGGCGCAATCGGGCTGCCAATAATCGAGGAAGCGCTTGATAGCAGGCTTGAGATCGAGCGGCACGTATTGATGAATGACCTCTTCGCCAAGGCGCTGATGCGCGACCTTGGCTGATGTCATCGTTCCCGTCGTCAGCATGACATGGATATCGCGGCGACGGATTTCGCGGATGAGCGGAATGACGGCCGAGGTTTCACCCACGCTTGCGGCATGAAACCAAATCAGCGGTCCCTGAGGACGGTTGGCGCTCGCATAGCCCGAGCGCTCCAGTTTGCGGGAACTGTCTTCCTTGCCCTTTGCCGCACGAACGGCGAGATAAGGCCCGATGAACGGATAGATGGCGATTCCGCCGAGACGATAGGCGCTCAAGGCAAGACGCGCCCTGAGACTGCTCATTTCGATCGCCTCCTATCCCAGCTGATCACCATCAATGCCAAATCCCGATTATCATGCGGCCGAATAAGCAGCCGAATTTTCGTTCTTATTGTGTCAAAGATACTGCTTCATGCCCGGATTTAAAGCGATAACGCCTTGCCGGACGGAGATATCAAATGCAAAATTCGGTGGGAGGCGACCTCAGGATGCCGCATTTTCCTGCGGATCGAGCAAGCGATGCAGATGGACGATGAAATAACGCATATGGGCGTTGTCCACAGTCTGCTGCGCCTTGGACTTCCACGCCGTCAGCGCACTCGCATAATCGGGATACATGCCGACGATATCGAGCTCGTTGAGATTACGGAATTGAACTTCTTCGAGGTTCTCCAGTTCACCGCCGAAGACTAGGTGCAGGAGCTGCTTTTTTCCGCTGGTATTGGTCATTTTCGTCTCTTTCTGCTGTCATCCCCCTCTATCCTTCATCTGAGGGATTTTGACCGAAAGGTCAACCGTCTCGTCGGTACGAGAGCTGACGGAGAAACTCCGGCAACTGCGAGGCCGACGCCCCGCAGAGCTCGTCATGGGACACCTCGGCGCGATTGTAGCGCAGAGCATTGCCCGAGAGATCCACAAGAGCGCCGCCGGCGCGCTCCAGAATGAGATCGGCGGCGGCCAGATCCCAGTCGTGGGAGTTGCGCTTGACGATCGTTCCCTCCAGGCGGCCATCCGCCACCATGGCCAGACGATAGGCGAGCGACGGAACGTGCTTCACCCGCTCGACCGTCTTGCGGAAATCCGGATCGAAGCCTTTGAGCATATCCTCGCCGGTCGCCAGCCGATGCACATCCTCGCCGACCCTCTCGGAAACGCTGATCGGCCGGCCGTTCTTCAACGCCTGTCCGCCAACCGTCGCCACGAAAAGTTCGTCTAGCGCCGGCGCGTAGAGAACGCCCGCTACAGGTCGGCCGTCAGTGACGATGGCGACGCTGACGCACCATAGATCCGAGCCTGAGAGAAAACCCCTCGTGCCATCGATCGGATCGACGACGAAGACCGTTGCCTGCGACAGCCGCGCAGCGTCGTCATCGGTCTCCTCGGAAAGCCAGCCATAATCCGGACGCGCCGAGCGCAGAGTGGCGGCAAGACTTTCGTTGGCGGCAAAATCGGCGGCGCTGACCGGAGACTGACCGTTGTTCTTCCACCAGACTTCCGGCGATTGCCGGAAGAAACCGAGAGCGATCTTGCCCGCCTCGAGCGCGGCACCCACGATCAGGTCCGTATCGCTCAAACGGCCGGCCTTCTGGCTATCGATCATTCAATAATTCCAATCTCCGCTCGTTTCTCAGCGGCCAGCCAGCGTCATGCCTTCGATGGCAAGCGTCGGAGCGGCAACGCCGAAACCGCGATCGATATCGCTTGCAGGCGTTACGCGCATGAACATGTCCTTCAGGTTGGAGGCGATGGTCACCTCGGAAACCGGGAAGGTCAATTCGCCGTTTTCGATCCAGAAGCCGGTGGCCCCCCGGCTGTATTCGCCGGTGATCATGTTGACGCCCTGGCCGATCAGTTCGGTGACATAGAAACCCGTTCCGACATTGCGGATCAGTTCCTTCGATGAAATATCGCCCGGCTCCAGCGCGAGGTTGGTGGACGCGGGCGATACCGTCGTGCCGCCGCGCACGCCGCGGCCATTGGTCTTCAGGCCGCCGCCGATTTCGCGCGCCGTCGCCGTGGAGAGAAACCAGGATTTCAGCACGCCGTCCTCGATCATGACCAGCCGCTTGCCGGACACGCCTTCGCCGTCGAAGGGGCGAGAAGCCGGACCGCGCACGATCAGCGGATCGTCGGTGACCGAAAGGCCCGATTTCAACACCTGCTGGCCCATCTTGTCGCGCAGGAAACTGGTCTTGCGGGCGACGGAAGCGCCGTTGATGGCGCCGGCGATATGGCCGACGAAGCCGCGGGCGACGCGCGGATCGAAAACGACGGTGACGTTCTTGTCCGTCGGAACCTGCCGCGGATTGATGCGCTTGACGACGCGTTCGCCGGCACGGCGGCCGATCTCCTCGGCAGCATCGAGATCGGCGAAATAGAGGCGGCTGTCAAAATCATAGTCGCGCTCCATGCCGGTGCCATCGCCGGCAATGACGCTGACGGAGCGCCCGAAACGCGAACCCATATAGTGGCCGGCAAAACCATGCGATGTCACAAGCACAAGGCCGCCCATGCCGGCAGAAGCGCCGGCGCCGGAGGAATTGGTGACACCCGGAACGGCGAGAGCCGCCGCCTCGGTCGCAAGGGCCGCTTCGCGAAGCTGCTCCGTGGAAACCTCGGTCGAATCGAACAGATCGAGATCCGGATAGCTCCTGGCGAGATCCGCCTCATCGGCCAGACAGGCGAAGGGATCTTCCGGCGAAACCTTGGCCATGGCCACGGCACGCTCGGCAAGTGCGTTCAGATCAAAGCCGGGATTGGCCGAAACGCTCGCCACGCGATTGCCGACGAAGACCCTGAGCGAGAAGTCGTCGCTCTCGGAGGATTCGGTGCCCTCGACCTTGCCGAGGCGCACGCTGACGGAATGGGCACGCGACCGCACGACAACGGCATCGGCCGCATCCGCTCCGGCTTTGCGGGCGAGATCGATCAATTGGCTGGCACGGGAAAGCAGGGTGGCGGAATCGATTTCAGAGGTCATGACTTGGCCTTTCCTTCGCGTTCCATTTATTGTGCACTAGATAAAGCATCAAGGGCGGCAAAGCCGATTCTTGTTCTAATCTCTTCACGCATGGTTGTTTATCACGACCATGTGCCGCAACACCGCCTGCGCCACGGAAAGAAACAGACGATGTCCGCCGCCAATAGTCTCTTCACTGAAACCCTGATGCTGCTCGGAGGTGCCGTCGTTACGGCGCCGATCTTCAAGAAACTCGGATTGGGGACAGTGCTTGGCTATCTGGCGGCCGGTGTGGTGATCGGCCCGATCCTGCACGGCATCGGCGACAGCGAAGCCGTGCTTGCCGTGGCGGAGCTGGGCGTCGTCTTTCTGTTGTTCATCATCGGCCTGGAATTGAAGCCCTCGCGCCTCTGGCAGATGCGGCGGGATATTTTCGGTCTCGGTTCAACGCAGGTGATTTTGAGCGGCCTCGCCCTGATGCTTGCCGCCTATTTCGGCGGCATTGCCGGATGGAAGGGCAGTATCATCATCGGCTTCGGCCTGGCGCTCTCCTCGACCGCCTTTGCCATGCAGATCCTGGAACAGCAAGGCGACGTCAATACGAAATACGGGCAACGTTCCTTCTCGATGCTGCTGCTGCAGGATCTCGCCATCGTGCCGCTGCTGGCGCTGATCACCGTTCTCGACGGACCAAAGGAAACCGGCAATCCGCTTCCCGATCTTGCGATCGCCATCGGAGCGGTGGCGGCAATGGTTATCGCCGGCCGCTATCTGCTGACGCCGCTCTTCCAGATAATCGCCCGCACCGGCGCACGCGAGGCGATGATTGCCGCCGCCCTTTTCGTCGTCATGGGATCGGCCACGCTGATGCAGCTTGCCGGGCTCTCGATGGCGATGGGCGCCTTTCTTTCCGGCGTGATGCTGGCCGAATCTTCCTATCGCCATGAGCTGGAAGCGGATATCGAGCCTTTCCGCGGCGTGCTGCTCGCCATTTTCTTCATCGCCGTCGGCCTGTCGCTGAAACTCGAGGTAATC
Organism: Rhizobium sp. UFLA01-1127; assembly: GCF_059803845.1. NCBI lineage: Bacteria > Pseudomonadati > Pseudomonadota > Alphaproteobacteria > Hyphomicrobiales > Rhizobiaceae > Rhizobium > Rhizobium sp. UFLA01-1127. Next base: position 18,982 of record NZ_JAUQTZ010000042.1, read on the forward strand.
CTCGACAACTGGGTGCTGATCGTGCTCGCCGTCCCGGTCATGATGCTCATCAAGGCGGCCGTAATCTATGCGCTCTGCCGTGTCGCGGGTTCGCCGCACAACGATGCAGTCCGTATCGCCGGGCTGCTGCCGCAGGGCGGCGAATTCGGCTTCGTGCTCTTCAGCGCCGCCAGTGCCAGCGGCGGGCTGTTTTCCGCCAACACGGCATCGACGCTGATCGCCATCGTAACGCTGTCGATGGCGCTGACACCGCTGAGTTCCGCGCTGGCGAAGCGGCTGGTCAAGGGCGACGCGCAGGAGGAGCTGGACGAGGATTTCGAGGGCGCGGGCTCCGACGTGTTGATGATCGGCTTTTCGCGTTTCGGGCAGATTGCCGCGCAGATCCTGCTCGCCAGCGGCCGAGACGTGACCGTCATCGATTTTTCCGCCGACCGCATCCGTCAGGCATCGAGCTTCGGCTTCCGCATCTATTTCGGCGACGGAACCCGCAAGGACGTGCTGCGCTCAGCCGGCATCGATCGCGCCAAGATCGTCGTCGTCAGCACGCATCTGCGCGAGGTGACCGACAAGATCGTCGAGCTCGTGCAGACCGATTATCCGCATGCGCGCATCTTCGTCCGCTCCTACGACCGCATTCATTCGATCGAGCTGCGTCATAAGGGCGTGGATTACGAGCTGCGCGAGACGCTGGAATCCGGCCTGCTCTTCGGCCGCCGCACCTTGGAAGCACTCGGCGTTAGCGAGGCGGAAGCCTACGAGATCGGTGAGGATATCCGCAAGCGCGACGAACAGCGGCTGGTGCTGCAGGTGAGCGAGGGATTGCAGGCGGGCACCGACATGCTCTATTTCCGTCCCGTCAAGCCGGAGCCGCTGGTCAAGCCGAAGCGTACGGCCGACACCTACAGCGACGCCGACGACCTCGTTGCCCTGCCGCAGGAGGAGCCGGAGCAGGCTTAGAGCCGGATGATTTTAGGTCTGTTCGACCTAAAATCTGAATCCGTTCTGGAATCAAAGAAGTAGAGCGTGATGTCGTCCGAAAGCCGCGGCCGAATTTCGTAAGGTTGGTCTAATTCTTCGCCGTCACCACTCGGTCGAGGGCGAATTTCAGCTCGTCCTTGACGCCGGCCGACATGGCGAGAATATCGCGGGCCTTGAGGAAATCGAGGACGCCGGTGCGGCCGACCGCCGGGCGCAGGAAGATCTGCGGTGCCTGCAGCCGCAGCTTCAGCGCGATGTTGGACTGCATGGTGAGCTGACCGGCGCCAAACAAGCTCTCGATGCGGTTCGGGATATGCCGGCTGCCGCCTTCCGGGCCGCCGACGACATCGATGCCGATGATGATATCGGCAAGGCCGGCCAGATGTTCGTAGGGAACGGGATTCATGATGCCGCCGTCGATCATCACGCGGTCGCCGAGCCTGACCGGCATGAAGACGGCGGGGATGGCGGCGGAGGCTGCAAGAACGGGAAAGAGCTCACCTTTCTCGATGACGACTTCGGCCTGCCCATAATAATCCGTCGTCACCACCTTCAATGGAATATGCAGATCGGAAAAATTCTCAGGAATGGCCGCGGGCAGGAAGGTACGCAGGATGCGTTCGAGATTGAACTGGCCGAAGCGGATGCTGCGCATGTTGACCGGCCGCAGGCTCCAGATCTTGTTGAGAACGGCCGGGCGATTGCCGACGGTCGCCAGCGTATAGTCCCGGATTTCCGCACCGCTCATGCCGACGGCCATGGCGGCCCCCATGATGGAGCCGAAGGAGGCGCCCGCTATCGCGACCGGACGGATGCCGAGTTCGTCCAGCGCCTCGATGATATGGATATGGGCGAGCCCGCGCGCGCCGCCGCAGCCGAAGGCAACCGCGACGCTCGGCGTGCCGGAAGCGGCGAGCGGATAGTCGCTGCCAACGAAATCAGCATAATCGCCCATATCCTTCTCCTTCCTCCGTTACGCCGTCTGCGGCTGATAACGGAAGAAATGCATCTTGCTGTCGCCGAAGGTTCGTTCCTCCAGAAACAGGAAATCCGAGGGCGCGGCAACGGTGACGTCGGCTCGCTCCTCAAGGATCGCCAGGGCGCCCGACACCAGCCAGCCTCCGGCGGCAGCCGCCGCAAAGGCCTTCTCGCCGAGCCCCTTGCCATAGGGCGGGTCGGCGAAGAGAAAATCGAAGGGCTCGAGATTGCCGACGCTGCCGAGATCCGTCGCGTCGCGCCGCAGCATGCGCGTGCGGCCATGCAGGCCGAGCGCGTCGATGTTTTCCCAGAGAAGTCCCCTGCCCTCGACGCTGCTTTCCACGAAGAGCACATGACGGCAGCCGCGCGAGGCCGCCTCCAGTCCAACGGCGCCGGTGCCGGCGAACACGTCCATCATCCGTGTGCCGTCGATGGCCTCCGGATAGGCGTGGCTCAGGATGTTAAACAGGCTCTCGCGCGTGCGATCCGCCGTCGGACGAATGTCGTTCGACTTCGGCGTTGCAAGCGAACGACCGCGAAACTCACCGCCGACGATCCTCACCGCGCGTCAGCCCCTGCCGCCCTTGGGACCGCCCCTGCCGGGGCCGCCCCGACCGGAGCCGCCACGCGGGCCGCCCGAGGGACGATTTGCGCCACCGGGTTTGCCGCCAAAGCCGCGCGAGCCACCGGGCTTCCCGCCCGGTTTGCCGCCAAAGGATTTTCCGCCGCCCGGCTTCTTGCCGAAGGGCTTGCCGGCCGGCCGATCACCGAAAGAGCGCTCGCCCTGGGGGCGATCTCCAGACAGGCGACCGCGCGGCGGACGATCACCCTGGGGGCGATCGCCGCGGGGACGTTCCGAGTGCTGTTCGCCGCCGAAAGACCTGCCACGCGGACGCTCGTCTCCTTCGGCACGCGGAGGCCGGTTGCCACGAGGCTTGTCGCCGAATGGACGATCGCTGCGCGGCGGACGATCCCCGAAGGAACGTTCGGAGCGGGCTTCGCCCTGGAAGGATTTTGCGCGTGGGCGGTCGCCGCCTTCAGGACGCGAGCCGCGTTCACCACGCGGACGATCGCCAAATGCTCGATCACCCCTGGGGCGATCACCAAACGGACGGTCCCCACGAGCGGGGCGATCGCCCTGCGGGCGGTCGCCGCGGGAACGCTTGCGATCGAAACCTTCATCATCGCCGCGCGATTTGCGCGGAGCTTCCTCGCTCGAACGGATCCATTCGCCATCGCCTTCGTCGATGCGATTGATGCGAACGCGAGGACCTTCGTCCGGACGATCGAAGCCGCTGCGCTGCGAACGTTCAGTTTCGCCGCGCTTTGTGGCGGTCCTTGCATTCTTCGCAGCCTTTGCCGCTGCCTTTTCGCCGAGCGGACGGGCGCCGGGTGCCATCCAGACATTGGCGTTGCGGCGCGAGCCCAGCGGCTGGCGCTTCGGCCGGTCATCGTCCTTGTGGCCGCCGTCACGGCGATCGTCGCGCTTCGTGTCGAGGCGGCTGAGCGCCCTTTCGCGCTTATCCTCGGGGCGCTCGCGGCGCGGACGCTCTTCCTTTGCCGTCCGAGCCGGCTTGGCATCCGCCTCTTCGGGCTCTGCAACGGCCGGGGCGTTATAGAGCGGCGCATCGAAATTCGCCTTGGCATCCTCGACCAAGCGAGGCCCGAGCTGATCGCGCAGCGTGCGGCCGCGCACCTCGAGCACATGGCCTTCCGGCAGCTCGCCGAGCTGGAACGGGCCGTAGGAAATGCGGATCAGACGGTTGACCTCGAGCCCCAGCGCGCCGAGCACGTTCTTGATTTCACGGTTCTTGCCTTCGCGCAGGCCCATGGTGATCCAGACGTTGGATCCTTGGGTGCGGTCGAGCGTCGCGTCGATCGAGCCGTACAGCACGCCATCGACGGCAATGCCTTCCTTCAGCTTGTCGAGCGCTTCCTGATCGATCTCGCCATGCGCGCGGACGCGGTAGCGGCGCAGCCAGCCCGTGGTCGGCAATTCCAGAACACGGGCGAGACCGCCATCATTGGTCAGCAGCAGCAAACCTTCGGTATTGATGTCGAGGCGGCCGATCGACATGACGCGCGGCAGCTCTTCCGGCAGGTTGTCGAAAACGGTCGGGCGCCCCTCAGGATCGGCATTGGTGGTCACCAGTCCGGCCGGCTTGTGATAGAGCCAGAGGCGCGTGCGCTCGATGCCGCGGATCGGCACGCCGTCGACCTCGATCTTGTCGGAAAGGGTCACGTTGACCACCGGCGTATCGAGCAGCACGCCGTTCAGCTTGACGCGGCCATCCAGGATCATGCGCTCGATATCGCGACGCGAAGCCACGCCGGCGCGCGCCATCACCTTGGAAATGCGCTCGGCCTTTCCATCCTCGATCGCGGTTTCGTCCGCAGCTATGGCAGCCGCGGCCTTTGCCGGCTTCGCGCCATCCCGTTTCGTCGTCTGCTTGTCGCGAGCAAAGGGTTTAGACCCAGGCCGCTTGGGCTTGTCATTCATCGTCATTTGTTGTTTGCCTGAATTTTTAACGCGTGTTCCTATCAGGTCACGCCCTTGCGGTTAAGTGGAAAAACTTGAATGGCGGCTACAAATCGATTCATGGAGCTTGCTTTGGCTGAAGCGCGCCGCGCCGGAGAGCGCGGCGAAGTGCCGATCGGCGCCGTTCTCGTGCTCGACAACAGGGTCATCGCCACAGCCGGCAACCGTACCCGCGAACTCAACGATGTCACTGCCCATGCCGAAATCGTCGCCATCCGCCTGGCCTGCGAGGAGCTGGGCCAGGAGCGTCTTGCGGGCGCCGATCTCTACGTGACGCTGGAACCCTGCACCATGTGCGCCGCGGCCATTTCCTTCGCGCGCATCCGCCGTCTCTATTATGGCGCCGAAGACCCGAAGGGCGGCGGTATCGACAATGGCGTGCGCTTCTATCGCCAGCCGACCTGCCACCATGCGCCGGAAGTCTATTCCGGTCTCGGCGAAACCGCATCCGCCGACATCCTCAGAGGTTTCTTTCAGGCGAAACGGTCCGAAGACTGAAAAGCGGCCGGTTTACAGCGCCCTTGCGCGCCTTGAAAGACGCGCGGCGCTGTAAACCGGCCGCTTTGGAAACTTCTTATTGGAAGGGCTTCCACCAGCTGCTGTTGCTGGACTGCTGCGCGGCCTCCGCATCCTTCTTGCGCTTCTTTTCCTTCTTCGACTCGGGCGTGCCGAGATCGCTCAAGGCATTCGGATCGGATACCTGGCGATATTCCTGCGGCGGGTCGATCAGATAGCGGCGCTGATTGATATAGGTGCCGGCCTGATCCTGGCGGGCGGCGCGATAGGCAGCCGTCTGCTGCGCCTCGGTCAGGCGGTTCCTGCTGCTGTCGGCCTGAGCCAGAGGCGAACGATAATTGACGTCGTTCTTCTTCTCGTCGGCTTCTGCAGCGAGGCGCTTGCGGGCGTCCTCCGGCGATTCGAGCCATGCCGGATTGTCCTTGCTTGCCAAAGACTGCTGCGGCGCGGTCAGCGTGTCCTTATTGCCACCTACAACCAGACCGGGGCGGTTCGGATATTTCACACCCTTGTCCTTCGGCGTCGCGGCCGAGACGGAAGCGATATCGCCAAGATCGTCCAAGAGCTGTGCGCCGGCCGTCTTGTCGGTGCCGTAAGTCGGGCTGCTGAGGCAACCGGACATTGCGCCGCAGCCAACCAGAAGTGCCGCCAAGCTGACGCCGACACGAACCTTATGCATCGCTCTCATGAAAACCCTTCCCAGCCATGCCGGAATGAACGTAACAGGACCCCATTCGACGGCAACTGCCGTAAAAATCAGGCCATTTTCAGGCAGCTTTTACCGGATGAACGCCGCAAAGGCAATTCACCCGGCAATTTTCTTCAGTTGACAGCCATCAGCTCGCGTAGCGCCGCGGCATCGCGAGCCGAGACATCCGGATATTCCGGATCGGAGCCGACATCCGTTGTGATGCGCCAGGAACGGGCGCACTTGCGCCCCTCGGCAAGCTTCGGAACGACGCTCACCTTGGCTGCATCGTCGAGACGGAACGCATCCGCCGGGCCTTCTCCGCCCTCGATGCTGATGCCGGACGTGATGCAGATCTCGGAGAAGTCCTGCCCTTCAAGCACCTTCAGCAACTCCGGATCGGCGACATAGACCACCGGGGCGGCTTCAAGCGAGGAGCCGATGCGCTTGTCCTTGCGTTCGATTTCCAGCGCGCCGGTAACAACGCTGCGCACGGCGCGGATCTTCTTCCACTTCTCGGCCAAGGCTTCGTTCTTCCACTCGGCTGATATGGTGATGAATTGCTCGAGATGTACCGAGACCGCCGACGGATTGCGGGAGAGCCACGCCTCTTCCATGGTGAAGGGCAGCATCGGCGCCAGCCACGTCACCATGCAGTCGAAGATCGTACGGATAACGGCGAGCGAGGCGCGGCGGCGCAGGCTCGACGGCGCATCGCAGTAGAGCGCGTCCTTGCGAACGTCGAAATAGAAAGCCGACAGCTCGACATTGGCGAAATCGATCAGAGCGCGAGCAATGCGCTTGAAGTCGAAGGCGTCGTAGCTTTCGCGCACCAGTTCGTCGAGTTCGGCGAGACGGTGCAGCATCAGCTGCTCCAGCTCCGGCATGTCGGCATAGGCAATGACTTCGCCCTTGTCATGCGCCAGCGTACCCAGCATCCAGCGGATTGTGTTGCGCAGCTTGCGATAGGCATCGACATTGGTCTGAATGATGGCCTTGCCCAGACGCTGATCTTCCCAATAGTCCGTGGTCATGACCCACAGGCGCAGGATATCGGCGCCGGCGTCCTTCATCACGTCCTGCGGGGCAACGACATTGCCGAGCGATTTCGACTGCTTTCGCCCCTGCTCGTCCATGGTGAAGCCGTGGGTAACGACGGTATCGTAGGGCGCGCGGCCACGGGTCGCGGCACTTTCGAGCAGCGACGAATGGAACCAGCCGCGATGCTGGTCGGAGCCTTCGAGATAGACATCCGCCGGCCACTTCAGGTCCGGGCGGTCCTCCAGCGTGAAGGAGTGGGTCGAACCGGAATCGAACCACACGTCGAGGATATCCATGACCTGGGTCCAGGGCTCGTTGGCCTTCTCGCCGAGGAAGCGCCCGCGCGCGCCTTCTGCGAACCAGGCATCGGCGCCTTCCCGCTCGAATGCTTCGAGGATGCGGGCGTTGACGCCGTCGTCCTGCAGGATGCTGCCGTGCTCGTCGACGAAGATGCAGATCGGCACGCCCCAGGCACGCTGGCGCGACAGGACCCAATCCGGGCGCTGCTCGATCATGGCGCGCAGACGGTTCTGGCCGGCAGCCGGCACGAAGCGGGTATCGTCGATCGCCTTCAGGGCACGCGAACGCAGCGTCGACCCGTCGGCGAAGTCCTTGTCCATATAGACGAACCATTGCGGCGTGTTGCGGAAGATCACCGGCTTTTTCGAGCGCCAGGAATGCGGATAGGAATGCTTCAGCCTGCCGCGTGCAAACAGCGTGTTCGTCTCGATCAGCGCCTTGATGACGAGATCGTTGGCATTGCCCTTTTTGCCGTTGTCGTCCATGACGCGACCGCCTTCGAAGCCGGGGGCATCCGCGGTATAGAAGCCGGCGTCATCGACCGGGAACGGGATGGCGGAGGAGATGCCGCGCTTTTCGAGATCGCGGGCATGCGACATCCAGGCGTCAAAGTCCTCGCGGCCGTGGCTGGGTGCGGTGTGCACGAAGCCCGTACCGGCGTCGTCGGTAACATGGTCACCGTCAAGCAACGGCACCGTGAAGCCGTAGCCGAGGGCTGCCAGCGGGTGGGCGCAGGCGAGCGCGGCCAGATCGGTAGCGGTCACATCGCCGAGACGCTTGTACTGCAGCTTGGCCTTGGCGAAGGATTCCTCGGCCAGCTTGTCGGCGAAAACAAGCTTCTCGCCGGGACGCGGGCCGAAATCATTCGCGGCTTCTGTGACTTCGTAAAGCCCGTAGGACACGCGCGAGGAATAGGCGATCGCGCGGTTGCCGGGGATCGTCCAGGGCGTCGTCGTCCAGATGACGATAAAGGCGCCGGCGAGATGGGACGGGCCTTCGGCCACCGGGAACTTCACCCAGATCATGTCGCTCTCGACGTCGGCATATTCGACTTCGGCTTCGGCAAGCGCCGTGCGCTCGACCACCGACCACATGACCGGCTTGGAGCCGCGATAGAGCTGGCCCGTGCGGGCGATCTTCAGAAGCTCGCCGGCGATGCGGGATTCCGCATGGAAGTTCATGGTCAGATAGGGTTTGTCGAAATCGCCCGTGATGCCCAGGCGCTTGAACTCTTCGGACTGGATCTTGATCCAGCCGGCGGCAAAGTCGCGGCATTCCTGGCGAAACTCGTTCACCGGAACCTCGTCCTTGTTCTTGCCCTTCTCGCGATACTTCTCCTCGATCTTCCATTCGATCGGCAGACCGTGGCAATCCCAGCCCGGGACGTAGTTGCTGTCATAGCCGCGCATCTGGAACGAGCGGGTGATGACGTCCTTGAGGATCTTGTTCAGCGCATGGCCGATATGGATGTGGCCATTGGCGTAGGGAGGGCCGTCATGCAGCACGAATTTTTCGCGGCCTGCAGCAGAAGCGCGCAGTTGTCTGTAGAGGTTCATCTCCTCCCAGCGCTTCACCAGCTCCGGCTCCTTCTGCGGCAGCCCGGCACGCATCGGAAAATCGGTTTCCGGCAGGTAAAGGGTTTTGGAATAGTCCATCTTTTCAGCGGTATCGGTCATAGTCGTGACAATTGCCTCGGTGTCTCGGGCGTCTTGCGCCTCAACTGGCGCAGCCATACGGGGATTTTTCGGCGGCGGAAAGCGCCTCTTGAACGAGACGCCAAAAACCCGGACCTTCCGGCAGCTTACAGCGCGCGGAAGGCCGGGCCAATAATTCGTATCGCGTGGCTCAGCCGAAATTGGGTCATGGTCGCCGGTTCATAGGCGTTTTTTCCAAGGAAAGGAAGAGGAAACAACGCCGGCGACGCACAGAAAGGCCGCGGACGTTCCCGCCCGCGGCCGATCGAGGCTCGATCCGATCAGGCCCGTGCTTCTGCCCGCGCCGGCATAACCGCGTTGACGACGACAGCCACGACGATATTGGCGAGAAGCGCCAGCAGGCCCGTGTAAACGGTGAAGCCTGCTTCTCCGAGGGGGATCATATGCAATGGTTTCCAGCCGGCATCCCATACGAGATAGGTGCCGCCAAAGAAGCCGACGAACCAGCCGGCGAGCAGACCGGGCGCGCGGAACCACTTGGTATAGAGGCCGAAGACCAGGGCCGGCAGCGTCTGCAGGATCCAGATGCCGCCCAAGAGCTGGAGATCGAGCGCGAACTGCGTCGGCAGGAAAATGATGACGAGAAGCGCGCCGACCTTGACGACGAGCGAGGTCATCTTGGCGACCTTCGCCTCGCCGGCATCGGAAACCTGCGGATCGACATAGGCCTTCCAGAAGTTGCGGGTGAAGAGGTTGGCGGCGCCAATGCTCATCACGGCGGCGGGAACCAGCGCGCCGATGGCGATGGCCGCGAAGGCGAAGCCCGCAAACCAGCTCGAGAACAGGGTCTGGAACAGCGCCGGCACCACGTCGTTGGCGCTGTCCAGCTTCAGATTTGCCGCGTGGCCCATATAGCCGAGCAGCGCCAGCAGACCGAGCAGCAGCGTATAGGCCGGCAGCAGCACCGCATTCTTGCGGATGGTGTTGCCGCTGTTGGAGGCGAAGATGCCGGTCAAGGTATGCGGATACATGAAAGCCGCCAGCGCCGAGCCGAGCGCCAGCGTCGCATAGGCGACATACTGGTTGCCGCCGAGCAGCAGGCTGCCCGCCCCCTTGGCTTTGAAATCCGCATCGGCGGCCGCAAAGACATTGGCATAGCCGCCGAGTTTCGCCGGAATGAGCGCGATGGCTGCAATCACCACGATGTAGATCATGATGTCCTTGACGAAGGCGATCAGCGCGGGAGCGCGAAGGCCGGCCGAATAGGTGTAGAGCGCCAAGATGATGAAGGCGACGGCGAGCGGCAGTTCGCCATGAAGTCCCAGCGCCTTGAATACCGCGGTCATGCCGACGAGCTGCAGAGCGATGTAGGGCATCGTCGCGATAACACCAGTCAGAGCGACCGCCAGTTCCAGCGCCCGCGAGCCATATTGGCCATGGACGACATCGCCCGCCGTGACATAGCCGTAGTCCTTCGCACGCCTCCAGAGAAGCGGCATGACCATGAAGACGAAGGGGTAGACGACGATCGTATAGGGCAGCGCGAAGAAGCCGTAGGCGCCGACGGTATAGACCAGCGCCGGGACGGCGATAACGGTGTAGGCGGTGTAGAAATCGCCGCCGACGAGGAACCACGTTATCCAGGTGCCGAAGGTGCGGCCGCCGAGGCCCCATTCGTCGATATGGGCAAGGGTCTTCGGCCTGCGCCAGCGGGCGGCCACGAAGCCCATGACGGTCACCAGCGCCAAAAAGAAGATGAAGACGGCGAGAGCTGTCGGATCGATATCAGTCATCATGGTGCATGCTCCGGTAGGCGATCCATGTCAGGACAGCAGTGATCGGCACCCAGGCCAGCTGATACCAGTAGAAGAACGGGAAACCGAACAGCACCGGATCGTGGCTGTTATAGAAGGGAACCCAAAGCAACCCTATGTAGGGAATGACGAGCAGCCAGCAGGCCGCCGTTCCAAAGCGTTTGTCCATATCCGATACCTCTCACGCGGTGCCTGCGCGCCACCTTGTTGCAGTTGTCAGAGCGGAAGGGATGCATCAGTCTGCGATTGCAATGTGCGCTCAAAGGCCGAAGCCGAAGAGCTTTGGTTATGCAGAGCCAGACTAACGGATGTGAATTCCTCCCAACGGCCCGCCTGAGGCCAGCCGCTGGTAAAGTCCTACGGCGAGTCTGCCGCCCGAACAAGATATTAGCCGATGCGAAATCTTCGAAGCTACCCAGAAGTGGGTAGACGGGCGTTACAGCGCCGTTGCGATGCCGTGGTCAAGGGCGTAGCGGATCAGCCCGGCCGTCGTTGCGATGCCAAGCTTCTTCTTCAAGTTCTTGCGATGCGTTTCCGCCGTCGCGGGGGTGATTTCAAGCTCCTCGGCAATCTCGCGATTGCTCCTGCCTGTAACGATCAAGCCGAGAATATGACGCTCACGCGGTGTCAGAGGGTCGGCCTCTTTTTGTATCTTGTCCGCCACCAGTATGTCGCGCACACCGGACGAAAAATAAGTTCCACCGGCGGCCACGGTTTCGATAGCGCAGACGACTTCGTCGGTCGAAACGTCCTTGAGAATATATCCGACCGCACCGCGCATGATCGACGAGGAGATGTATTCGCGGCTGTCATGCATGGAAAGCATTACGATCCGCGTCTCCGGAAGCTCCCGGCGAAAGAGCTCGATCGCATCAATGCCGCTCAGCTTCGGCATGTTGATATCCATCAGGGTAACTTGCGGCAGCGTTCGCCGACCGACCTCCAGGCCGGTTTGCGCAAGGCTTGCCGTCCCAACCACTTCTATGTGGTCGAAAGTCTCCAGCACGGCTTTCAGCCCGTCCAGCACCACGGGATGATTGTCGATCAGCAGAACGCTGATCCTGTCTCTTTTCATGCCGCATCCACCCTTGCTCTTGGCGAAGCATTGGCCGATTTCGGCAGCATCGCAATCAGTGTCGTGCCACCAGCCGTGCTTTCAACGAGAAGCAGGCCGCGGAAATGCGCCATCCGTTCCTGCATGTTTCTAAGCCCGAGCCCACCCTTGCCGTCGCCTGCGCCCTCAAAACCAACGCCATTGTCCGAAATTCTCAAGCGCGCACGCCCCCGATCGCTCCAAAGTTTGATCGTAAGACGCGTCGCATCGGAATGACGTTCGACGTTGTTCAAGGCCTCCTGGGCGACACGATAGAGCGCTGTGCTGGCTTCGGGCTTCAGCTGGCTGGTGAAGCCGGAAGCCTCGATCTCGGTTGCGATCTCGGTCCGCTCGGCGAAATTATTCGCGAGTGCGGTCAGCGCAGCCGTCAAGCCGAGATCATCGAGCACGCGGGGACGCAGATCATGCGAAAGCCGTCTGATGTCCTTGATCGCGCTGTTAAGGGTATCGATACCCTTCTCAATCGTCGTGGCGGCATCATCGACCTGGTTTCGTACCTTGCGGTTGGCGAGATCCATGACGTAGCGAACGCCGAGGAGATTCTGCGAGATGCCATCGTGCAATTCGCGGGCAAGACGGGCGCGTTCCTCCTCCTGCGTATCGATCACCCTTTGCGTCAGCTCCTTGAGCCGACCATCGGCCATCCGTCGCTCGCGAAAGGTCAACAGCATACAGGTCGTGAAAACGACCAGAACGGCAGGAACGGCGATGAGTGTGACGACGATGAAGGTTCCTTTTATGTTTGCCCGCATGGCGGCATTGGCGGCCGCAGTCTGGGTGAAAATATCGTCCAGATAGACACCGGTCCCGACGACCCAGTGCCATTTATCAAGGCCGACGACGAATGAGAGCTTATCGGCGATGCGGCCGGTAGAGGGCTTCTCCCATTTGTACTGGTGCAGGCCCCCGCCGGCTTTTGCCGTCTTGATGAGCTCTGCTATGACCCTGTCACCATCCGGATCGGTCAAATCGAGCCAATTAAGCCCGTTACGAAATCCCTCACGCGGATGGACAATGTTGTTTCCATCATAGTCATAGACGAAAAAGTATCCGTCAGGGCCATATTCGAGTGACGTCAGGATCGCTGCTACCTTGTCCTTCGCGACTTGGTCGTCCGGCGTTGCGTCCCGATAGATCACCTGAATGGCCGACACGGCGAGGTCTGTAAGGTTGACTATTTCCGTTTCCTTCGCCTTCAGCATGTTTTGTTCGAAAGTCTCGATATTGCTTTTGGCGAGGTTGGCCGACTGCCAGGTAATGAAGGCGGTAATCGCCAGGATCGAAATCACGAGAGGCACGAGCGCGAGCGCAATAATCTGGTTGCGTAATGTCAACGATTGCTCCTCCCAAGAACCGGCGCGGCACAATGCCCTTTGTCGGACATGAATTCAACGGCTTGTCCGCGGCGTTAGCGCTTGCCTGAAATCGAGATTATTGCTTCAAAACCGCAAGATGCCATGTTCGAATAGCGTCTTTTCCACCAGCCAGCGCTATGGGCTCAGGGGAAATCGGGCGTGGTGTCAAACAACATGGACCGCGACAAAGGCGGAAAACGATGATGTTGGTGACTGATAGCAGCTCACATAATGCCTATCACATGGCGGCCGCTTCACCGGACCGACGACGTCACCGGATTACCCCATCGGGTGGTTGGCAAAGGCAAGAGCATGCTGCCACGCAGCAAACCTCACCTACCCAATCCCTTACGGTCATATTAGTCGAACGCGATGATCCCGTCGAGTTCGCTGAGCGGCCGGACGCCCGCAAGCAGCGCCCTCGCCTCGTCCTCATCCTTGCGGATCTGCGCGACCAGCGGGTCCAGGCCGTCGAACTTCAGTTCGGGGCGCAGATAACCGAAGAAGGACACCGAGCAGATCTGACCATAGAGATCGCCGCTGAAATCGAAGACGAACGTTTCGAGCAGCGGCGCGCCGTTGTCCGTCACTGTCGGGCGGCGGCCATAGCTGGCAACGGCATCGCGGATAATGCCATCGGCGGTGCGGAAGCGGGCGGCATAGATGCCTGACCTCAAAGATATCTCGGGCGGCAGCTGCATGTTGGCCGTGGGGAAGCCGAGGGTACGGCCGAGCTTCTCACCGCCGATGATGGGCGCCTCGACGGTATAGCGATAGCCGAGCAGGCCGGCGGCCTGCGACACATCGCCTTCGGCCAGCAGAGCGCGGATGCGGCTCGACGAGATGACCTCGGTGTTTTCGTCGCGGAAGGCATCGATCAGCGTCACGCCGAAACCGTGGCGGCTGCCGGCGTTCATGAGGAAGGCAGGACCGCCCTGGCGATCGTGGCCGAAATGAAAATCGAACCCAGTGACGACTTCGGAGGCATGCAGCGAGTCGATCAGGATCGAGTGGACGAACTCATCCGCCGAACGCTGCGAGAAGGCGCGATCGAAGGGATATTCGATGACGGCGTTGAAGCCGAGCGCTTCCAGCAGGCGCGCTCTCATCGGCGCAGGGGTCAGCCGGAAGACCGGCTGATCGGGCCTGAAGACGGTGCGCGGATGCGGCTCGAAGGTCAGCACCAGAGCGGGTATGCCGCGCTCCCGGGCGATCTCCAATGCGCGATTCAGCACAGACTGATGGCCGCGATGCACGCCGTCGAAATTGCCGATGGCGACCACCCCGCCCTTCAGGGCACCGGGAAGCGGCTCGCGGGTTTCGTTGCGATGAAAAACGGTCATCGACTGCCACTCTCCTCAGACAAGGCGCGGCATCCACCACTTCGGCGAAGCCTGTTCGCGCGCCAGGAAGGCGCCGAGAGCGGCTTCATCCGTATGCCCTTCGACGACATATTCGCGGGCGTGGATGCCATGGCTGATATAAAGGAGATCGAGGCCGTAATCGAGTGCGCCGCGCACGTCGGTCGGCATGCCGTCACCGATCGCCACCACGCGCGACAACGGGAACTCGCTCTTGACCTCGCGAGCTGCAGAGATTGCAGCGTCATAGATCGGCTGATGCGGCTTGCCGGCGATACGCGTCCGGCCGCCGAGGCGCTCGTAGTAGGCGGCCATGGCGCCGGCGCAGGGGATCATGCGATGCCCGCGCTCGACGACCAGATCCGGATTGGCGCAGATAAGCGGCACGTTGCGCGCGGACCACGCCGTCAGCACGTCCGTATAGTCGTCCGGCGTTTCCGTCTCGTCGTCGAAAAAGCCCGTGCAGACGATACTCTCGGCCTCGCTGGCATCGACACGCTGCACATCCAAGCCTTCGAGGATGCCGGTATCCCGCTCGGGACCGAGGAGGAATACCTTCTTCGAGCCTTCGGCGATCAGTTTGCGCGTCACGTCGCCCGACGTAATGATGCGGTCGTAGACGCTGTCGGGTACGCCGATCGCCCGCAGCTGCTCGACCACCTTCGGAGCGACGCGCGGGGAGTTGGTGATGAGGACGACGGTCAGCCCTTCGGCGCGGGCGGCCTGGAGCGCGATCGAGGCTTCCTTGTAGGCGGTGACGCCATTATGAAGCACGCCCCATACATCGCAGAGCGCAACGTCATAAAGTCCGCCGATATCGCGAAAGCTTTCGATCCGTTTGCCCATGCCGTCCTCGCATCAAATAAATCACGGGCTGACATCGCAAACCGGCCGGCAAATTACAAGAGCGGCACTTAAGGTTTTTGCGTCGCACAAGGCGCGAGGGACAAGGGAAAGCCGCGGCGGCAAGTGGCAAAAATGGCAGGTAGAGACCTCGGCGGAGCGAGCGAAAAAGCGTGTCGCCATGCGCTACCGTGTCAGATCCAAAAGGGGGAATCGCGGCAACGGCATGCTACACAGGACGGCCCCGGCCGTTAATCATCCTCGAGACAAGCCGAACGGCGCCGCAAAAATTTCACAGTGCTGTTCTTGACTCACCCTGTAGCCACCCCTAAATCACCGTCGCTAGCACTCGCCGATGCTGAGTGCTAACAAAGCCCATACGGATCCCCCGCTGATCCGTGAATGTCATTTGATCGAGGGATTAGACAATGGCAAGCACCAATTTCCGCCCCCTTCATGACCGTGTCGTCGTTCGTCGCGTCGAGTCGGAAGAAAAGACCAAGGGTGGCATCATCATTCCCGATACCGCCAAGGAAAAGCCGCAGGAAGGCGAAATCGTCGCCGTCGGTTCCGGCGCTCGCGATGAATCCGGCAAGGTCGTAGCACTCGACGTCAAGGTTGGCGATCGCGTTCTGTTCGGCAAGTGGTCCGGCACCGAAGTAAAGCTCAACGGCGAAGATCTTCTGATCATGAAGGAAGCCGACATCATGGGCATCATCGGCTGATTTAGCCGGTTCCCTTTTCCGATAAAGCTGACGGGTCCTAAACCCGGAAAACGCGAATTCAGGAGTTTCAAACATGGCAGCTAAAGAAGTAAAATTCGGCCGCAGCGCCCGCGAAAAGATGCTTCGTGGCGTCGATATCCTCGCTGACGCAGTGAAGGTCACGCTCGGCCCGAAGGGTCGCAACGTCGTTATTGACAAGTCCTTCGGCGCTCCGCGCATCACCAAGGACGGCGTCACCGTCGCCAAGGAAATCGAACTCGAAGACAAGTTCGAAAACATGGGCGCACAGATGGTCCGCGAAGTTGCTTCGAAGACCAACGACATCGCCGGCGACGGCACCACGACTGCAACCGTTCTCGCCCAGGCCATCGTTCGCGAAGGCGCCAAGGCTGTTGCAGCCGGCATGAACCCGATGGACCTCAAGCGCGGCATCGACCTTGCTGTTGCCGAAGTCGTCAAGGATCTCCAGGCCAAGGCCAAGAAGATCAACACTTCGGAAGAAGTCGCTCAGGTCGGCACGATCTCGGCAAACGGCGAAAAGCAGATCGGTCTCGATATTGCCGAAGCCATGCAGAAGGTCGGCAACGAAGGCGTCATTACGGTTGAAGAAGCCAAGACCGCCGAAACCGAACTCGAAGTCGTCGAAGGCATGCAGTTCGACCGCGGCTACCTCAGCCCCTACTTCGTGACCAACCCGGAGAAGATGATCGCCGACCTCGAAGACGCCTTCATCCTCCTGCACGAGAAGAAGCTCTCGAACCTGCAGGCCATGCTCCCGGTTCTCGAAGCCGTCGTTCAGACCGGCAAGCCGCTCCTCATCATCGCTGAAGACGTCGAAGGCGAAGCTCTCGCAACGCTCGTCGTCAACAAGCTGCGCGGTGGTCTGAAGATTGCTGCTGTCAAGGCTCCCGGCTTCGGCGATCGCCGCAAGGCCATGCTGGAAGACATCGCCATCCTGACGGGCGGCACTGTCATCTCCGAAGACCTCGGCATCAAGCTCGAGTCGGTTACGCTCGACATGCTCGGCCGTTCCAAGAAGGTTTCGATCTCCAAGGAAAACACCACGATCGTCGACGGCGCTGGCGCCAAGTCCGACATCGAAGGCCGCGTTGCCCAGATCAAGGCTCAGATCGAAGAAACCACCTCCGACTACGACCGCGAAAAGCTGCAGGAACGTCTTGCCAAGCTCGCCGGTGGCGTTGCCGTTATCCGCGTTGGCGGCTCGACGGAAATCGAAGTGAAGGAAAAGAAGGACCGCATCGACGACGCTCTCAACGCGACGCGCGCTGCCGTTCAGGAAGGCATCGTACCGGGCGGCGGTACCGCTCTGCTGCGTTCTTCCACGAAGATCTCGGCCAAGGGCGAAAACGACGACCAGGAAGCCGGCATCAACATCGTTCGCCGCGCTCTGCAGGCTCCTTGCCGCCAGATCGCTGAAAACGCTGGTGACGAAGCCTCCATCGTTGTCGGCAAGATCCTCGACAAGAACGAAGACAACTTCGGCTACAACGCTCAGACGGGCGTCTACGGCGACATGATCGCCATGGGCATCGTCGACCCGGTCAAGGTCGTTCGCACGGCTCTGCAGGACGCAGCTTCGGTTGCTTCGCTGCTGATCACCACCGAAGCCATGATCGCCGAGCTGCCGAAGAAGGATGCACCTGCCGGCATGCCGGGCGGTATGGGCGGCATGGGCGGCATGGACATGATGTGATAGGCCAGCGGCCGATCGCAGAAATGTCCATAAAGCTTCGCCCATGCATCTTTGATGCTTCAGGCCGTCAAGCGGCCTGAAGTGGCGGCATGGACATGATGTGATAGGCCAGCGGCCGATCGCAGAAATGTCCATGAAGCTTCGCCCAGGCATCTTTGATGCTTCAGGCCGTCAAGCGGCCTGAAGTGGCGGCATGGACATGATGTGATAGGCCAGCGGCCAAATCACGATTGTTCAATCCGACATCCGGAATTGACGAAGGGCGGCTCTCGGGCCGCCCTTTTTAATTGCGCTGAAATGGTATGATCACAATCCCAGCAAGTTCTTGCCGAGTTGCAGATTTTGCAGCATGCCCATTGCTGTTTTCAAAAAAGCCCCTATAACTCGCAGCGCAGCGATTTTGGGGATTAGCTGCGATACACGTAATCTTTACTTCTTTTGGACAGGATTAACCTGCGGCTTGGCATGCCTATGCCCTCGGAAACCAGCGCTGCCCCGATTTATTACTTGAAATGACTTAATAGATCGGAGCGCCATTTCCGAGAAGCATTGTCGACAGCGGGTTTACGGATATACATCCCTGCCCTCGCACGACAACGCGAAATGCAGGGGATTTTCCATCCGAAGAGATAAGGAAACCAAGTGAAGCGCGGGAGGGACCATGCGCTCTTGTGGGGATCATCTTGTTCAAGATTGCCAAGGCTAATTTTTCCTCGCCATTCGCGCCCGGCTCGCTGGAGTTCGACGGCCATGACCCCGATCTCCTGGCGCAGTTCTGTGTTTCCGAGGGATGGATGGGCGATCTTTCAAGCGGCATCATCAAGCTCGGCCAATGGAGCACGATGCTGCATGGCCTCAGCTCTTCGGAATGCGGTCTCTTGAGCCTGATGCATTGCTATGATCCGCAGGATCGGGTGCGCATCCTCGATCTTTTCGAACAGGCCGCAACGACCATGTCCAGCTTCTGCTACTCCAGTACAACGCTCGGCGCGGGCGGTCATCGCCAGCCGGTCTTCTGCGTCGGTGAATCCGTCGCTGCGGACAGGCAACATGCCGGCAGCATGGTCGGCGTCTTCCTGTTTCCGCGCTTCAAGCTGGAGCCAGGCAGCCAGTTGGCAACCCGGCAGTAAGCGATTGCCGGTGTGCCCGGCCAGCTACCGACTCAACCCAGTCAATCCCGCTTCGGAATACTCAAGCCACGCTGGCTCGCGGGGCGCGCAAGGGCACGGTCCAGCCAGGCCATGACCGAGGGGAAGCTTTCGAACTCCAGTACCTCGCGGCCGCCATAGAAGACGTCGACGCCGCGAACCCATGGGAAAGTCGTGATGTCGGCAATGGTATATTCATCGCCCATGATCCATTCGCGCCCCTGCAGACGGTTCTCCAGCACGCCAAGGAGTCGCTTGGCCTCATCGCGATAACGTTCGACCGGATAGGGGTTGTTGGCGACCTTCTCGGCTGCGAATTTGAAGAAATGGCCGAACTGACCGAACATCGGGCCGATGCCGGCCATCTGGAAGAAGACCCATTCCAAGGTCTCGTAGCGCCTCGCAGCATCGCTCGGAATGAGCTTGCCGGTCTTTTCCGCCAGATAGACCAGGATCGCGCCCGATTCGAACAAGCCGATCGGCTTGCCGTCGGGACCATCGGGATCAATGATTGCAGGGATGCGGCCATTCGGATTCAGCGACAGGAATTCCGCAGACTTCTGGTCGTTGGTGCCGAAGGAGATCAGATGGGGTTCATAAGCCAGGCCGAGTTCCTCCAGCGCGATCGACACTTTGACGCCGTTCGGCGTCGGCAGCGAATAAAGCTGGATGATATCCGGATTACCGGCAGGCCAGCGTTTCGTGATCGGAAAGGACGACAGATCAGCCATGGGCTTGCTCCTGAAAACTATGATTTGACGAGTGAATCGGCGTCACCATAACCGATAGGACCCATATGGGAAGAGCGATCGCCGAATGTCACTGTTCAATGATTGTGAACTAATTGTACGCAGTTGTTTATCTTTTCAATTCACTGGAAATCACGAATATCTGTCTCCAGAAATTATCGCTACCCGGTCCAAACCCAATTCACTGGAGACTGTCATGTCCAATACCAACAACATCATCATTCTTGCGGCGCGCATCCTGCTTGCCTTCATGTTCATCTTTGCCGGCTTCGGCAAGCTGACCGATCCGTCGGGTACCGCAGGCATGATCGCCGGCGCCGGCATGCCGGCCGCAACACTGCTCACCTATCTTGCCGGCGCGTTTGAATTCATCACCGGTGTCTGCGTGCTGATCGGCTTCCAGGTCCGCATCGTCGGCTGGCTGCTCGCCCTCTTCTGCGTCTTCACCGGCATTGTCTTCCACCTGCCGACCGTCAACGTTCCCGACTTCCCGGCTGCCGCAAACGGCTGGATCAACGGCCTGAACTTCGTGAACTTCCTGAAGAACATTACGCTCGCCGGCGCCTATGTCATGCTCGCCACCAACGGTGCAGGCGTCTACTCGCTCGACGCACGCCGCGGTGTCTATGCGGCCGCTTAAGCGCCGCATATCTCCCAAGACAAAGGGCCTGCCGGAATTCCGGCGGGCCTTTTTGCGTGAAGAGGAAACTAGGCGATCAGAGCGCGCTGCGCACGGCTGAAATGATGCGCTCAACCATCGGATCGCCTTCATGGCTCGGCTTGCGCGCGCGCACCAGAAAAGCCTCCGAGCGCAGAATGATACCGTCCGACAAGACCTTCAGGTGGTTCGCCCTGAGTGTCGATCCGGTGGAGGTGATGTCGACGATGATATCGGCCGAGCCGGCAGCCGGCGCGCCTTCGGTCGCGCCGAGACTTTCGACGATGCGATAGAGCTGGATGCCGTGCTGACTCGAAAAGAACTGCTGCGTCAGCCGCCAATATTTCGTCGCAACCGTGAGCCTATGGCCATGACGTGCGCGGAAATCGGCGGCGACATCGCCGAGATCGGCCATGGTATCGACATCGAGCCAGATTTCCGGCACCGCGACGACGACGTCGGCATGGCCGAAACCAAGCCTTGCGCAGAATTCGACGCGGCGGTCGGCCTCCGCCATGCCTTCGCGCACGAGATCCTCACCTGTGATGCCGAAATCGACGCTGCCGTTGCCGATCTCGCGGGAGATTTCGGACGCCGACAGGAAAGCGATCTCAACGCCGTCCAAGCCCTCGACACGGCCGCGATAGGAACGGTCATTGCCGACGGCGACGATGGGCAGGCCGGCGCGTTCGAAAACCGCCGAACAATCGTCCTTCATCCGGCCCTTGGAGGGGAGCGCAATCGTGATGGTCATCAGGCTGCCCTCGCAGTTTCGATACGATCAAGCCAGAGCGCGAAGCCGACGGCCGGGATACGATCCTTGGCACCGAGCAGGGTCATCAGCCGGTCAAAACGGCCGCCGCCGGCAAGCACTGCGCTCGATCCTTCCACCGTCACTTCGAAAACGAGGCCCGTATAGTAATCAAGGGGGCGGCCGAAGGCCGCGCGATAGTCTATCTTCGAGGCGTCGACGCCGGCCTTGGCCAATGCTTTGACGCGCGCATCGAAGCTCTTCAATGCATTCCCTAGGTTCAGTCCCGCCGCATCGGCGAAACCGGCCAATACAGCCGAGGCATCCGCCAGAGGCACGCTCAAGGACAGAAATTCCTCCAATACGAGGAATGCGGCGTCGTCGAGCCGCGTTTCCGACAGCACCAGCTTCTCGCGGAGGCGACGGGCGATTTCCTGCGGCGAGCGGCTGGCATTGGTGGAATAGCCCGTTGCCTGCATGGTCGCGTCTATATGCTTGACCAGTCCCTGCTCGTCGCCGCGATTGAGGAAATCGAGCACATGCACATCGAGCCCGGTGACCGGCTGCGGGCTTGCGAGCCGCGCCAGCAGGGTTTCGAGCTGTATCATGTTGCCGAAGGCATGGATGAGCCGCTTCTGCCAGCCGGATGGCAGCCCGAGCGCCTGCACCACGGCCTCGAACACGGCCTGATCGCCAAGCGTCACCGAGAGCGGCTGGCCGGCGACAAGCCGGTTCAGAATACCGATAGCATCGCCAATGGCGCGGGCATCCGCGCTGGCCGTGTCGCCATCGCCCAGATCCTCGATGCCGGCCTGGTAGAACTCATGACCGCCTTCGCGGCGCTGGCGGAAAATCTCGCCGAGATAGGAATAGCGCTTCGGCGTGCCGGTGGCGGTTTCGATATGGCGCAGACAGACCGGGATGGTGAACTCGGGGCGCAGGCAGAGACTGGCGCCGGTTTCGCTTTCGGTCATGAAGATGCGCCGGCGAAGGTCCTCGCCGGCCATATCGAGAAAGGGCTCGGCCGGCTGGATGATGGGCGTATCCACCCTCTCCGTCCCGCGGACGGTAAACTCATCGAGCAAATCGCCGGCAAAATCCGGAAGGTTGATCAGAGGCATGGGACTGTCCTCCCCTTCTCCCCAGCGGGGAGAAGGTGCCCGACAGGGCGGATGAGGGGGCCAAGAAGCGAAGTGACGAGGATAGCAAGCGCCAAACGATGAATAGCTCGCGCGGGCCGAGAGCCCCCCTCATCCGACCCTTCGGGCCGCCTTCTCCCCGAGGGGAGAAGGAGAAAACGAGACTGCACGACCCACTCAGACATTGCCGAGCGCCCTCTTCCGGTCTTCCGCCTGTGCCGCCAGCATTGCCCTGACCTTCTCGACCAGCTCCGCTTCCGGCACGGTTTCCTGCGCCACACGGGCCTCGCGCCAGCTGGCATTGTCCTCGATCTCGCCAGAGAGGCGCTTGCCCTCGATAAGGTCCTTGATCTGCACGACGCCCTCTGCCCGCTCGTCGCCGCCCTGGATGATGGCGATGGGGCAGCCGCGACGGTCGGCATATTTCAGCTGGTTGCCGAACTTCTTCCAGTTGCCCTGGAACATCTCGGCACGGATGCCGGCGGCGCGCAACTGCTGCGTGAAGCGCTGGTAACGCCCCATGGCATTGATATCGCCATCCATCACGGTGACGAGCACCGGCTCGATCACCTCTTCGGTGCCGAGCTTGCCGAGGTTCTTCAGCGCCGTCATCAGGCGTGACACGCCGATGGAGAAGCCGGTGGCAGGCACCGGCTGGCCCATAAAGCGCGAGACGAGTCCGTCATAACGGCCGCCGCCGCCGACCGAGCCGAAGACGACCTTTTCGCCCTTCTCGTTGGTGACGTCGAAGGTAAGTTCGGCCTCGTAGACCGGGCCGGTATAATATTCGAGGCCGCGCACGACCGATGGGTCGATCTTGATCCGATCAGCCTGGTAGCCGGCGCTGGTGACGAGGCTGCCGATGAAATTCAGCTCCTCGACGCCTTCGCCGCCGTGGGATGTGGTAGCGACAAGCTCGGCAAGTTGGGCAGCACTTTCGGCGTAGTCCTTGATGCCGACGAAGAAGAGCACCTTCTCGATCTGATCCACATTGAGGCCGGCACCCTTGGTGAAGTCGCCGGACTCGTCCT
Source organism: Rhizobium sp. UFLA01-1127 (assembly GCF_059803845.1). Lineage (NCBI taxonomy): Bacteria > Pseudomonadati > Pseudomonadota > Alphaproteobacteria > Hyphomicrobiales > Rhizobiaceae > Rhizobium > Rhizobium sp. UFLA01-1127. The sequence continues at coordinate 42,079 of NZ_JAUQTZ010000042.1, forward strand.
TGCGGCCGGCACCGAGCAGCAGCGCCACGCCTTCCGGGCCAAACTTGTCGAGCTTATCGATGGCGCGCAGCACGTTGAGCCGCTGGGCGGCCTTGTCGTCGCCGCCGAGGCCGATCGCTTCCAGCACGCCGTCGAGAACCTTGCGATTATTGACGCGGATCACATAGTCGCCGCGCTTGATGCCCAAAGCTTCCAGCGTGTCGGCCATCATCATGCACATCTCGGCATCCGCCTGCACGCCCGGCGCGCCGACGGTATCGGCATCGAACTGCATGAACTGGCGGAAGCGGCCGGGACCCGGCTTCTCGTTGCGGAAGACATAGCCGGCGCGATAGGTACGGTAGGGAAGCTGGATCTCGTTGAAATTCTCGGCAACGTGACGGGCAAGCGGCGCCGTCAGATCGTAGCGCAACGACATCCACTGCTCGTCGTCGTCCTGAAGCGAGAACACGCCCTCGTTCGGCCGATCGCTGTCGGGCAGGAACTTGCCGAGCGCATCGGTATATTCGAACAGCGGCGTTTCGACCGGATCGAAACCATAATGCTCGTAAACCCTACGGATCTTGGAGGTCATCTCGTTGACGGCGCGAATGTCGCTGGCCGAACGATCGACAAAGCCACGCGGCAGGCGGGCCTTGAGCTTTTGCGGTTTCTTCTGTTTATCGCTCATATCTAGGGTAATCCGGTACGGGAACAGTCGCGGTTAACTAGCGGATTGGGCTGTGTGCGGCAAGGATTGTTCTATGCTAACGACGGACAAACGGGCAAAAAGCCAGACAAGGCGACATAGATACCATGCCACACGCGATCGTTCTGAAGTGTGCCAATGACAGCGCCGCCCCGGTTTTGGATCTCTGGCGGGAAGCGAGCCGGTTCGAAACCTCGCCGTCGATGGAGGCGCTGAACTATTCGCCGCATCTCACTCTCGCCGTCTATGCGGATGTCGCTCCGTCGCTGCTGTTTGCGACCGCCGAAAAAGTCTTCGGCGCGATGCCGTCGCTATCGATAGAATTTTCCGGCATCGACCATTTCGCAAACGAGACGCTGGTGCTCTGGATGCGCCCCACAGACGATCTAATCCTGCGGGACATACATGCCGCCATTCACGACGAGATCGACCCTGCCCTTTGCCACGAGCATTCCCGTCCGGATCGTTGGCAGCCACACTGCACCATTGCGATGAAGATCCCAGCAAACTCGAGGGAGCGGGCGCTGGCATGGGCGAAGGCGACGCCAGCCAAATTTGCGCTCACTTTCGATGTGGTGGATTGCATAAGCTTCCCGCCGGTGGAAATCTTGAGAGAAGTCAAACTGCTGCCTTGATCGACCTTCAGTGTCCGGACGATACAATTTGCGCTTGCCTTCGCGGCGGACGCAGCTAGGTTCGTGTTCATGCGCTTCTTCGCGACCCTGATGATGGTGATTGCCTGGCTGTTCTACGGTGCCATGCCGGCACTGGCGAACTGCCCTATCTGCGATTCCGTGTCCGCAATGCCCGCGGCGGTGATCATGAGCATGCATGGGGATATGGCCGATATGCCTGGCATGGCCGGTCATGGCGCCATGGTGCAGCATCAGGAGAAGAAACCGGAGAACCCATGCGCCGGCGGCATGGGGCATGTGGCATCCTGTGCCGCCTGTCTTGCCGTGACGCCGATGTTTGCGGCGGCAGGCGGCAAGCATCTGTCTTCCTACCCCGCACCTGCGCCGGGCCAACGCCTTGCCGACTCGCGGCCGCAGCCGACGCCGCCGCCTCCCCGCTTCGCCTGACGATCATCTGCTTTCATTCAACGAGCGGCGGTCCGCTCGAACTCAGATACCGTCCAGAAACGGAAAGGACACCTATGTCTACGTCAAAATCGCTGATCCTCGCCGGCGTATTCGCCTTTGCCCTCACCATTCCCGCCTTTGCCGATGATATGCCGGGCATGGACATGGGCAAGCCGATGGGTAATCAGGGTGCATCGAGCAAGGCTTACAACGATGCCATGGGCAAGATGCACAAGGACATGATGATCAATTACAGCGGCGATGCGGACGCGGATTTCGTCCGCGGCATGATCCCGCATCATCAAGGCGCGATCGACATGGCCAAGATCGAGCTGAAGTACGGAAAGGACCCCGAGCTGCGCAAGCTGGCGCAAGGCGTCATTACCGCGCAGGAAGCCGAAATCAAGGAAATGAAAGCCTGGCTGAAGAAGCACGGCAAGTAATTCATCGGTCAAATGGGAGGCGGCACCCGTGCCGCCTCTTTCACCGTTCGGCAAGTGGGCGGCGGAATACGCCGTCTAACCAATCGGCAACTGTACGGATACGAACAAGCTGGCGAAGCTCGGCGTGGATGAGCAGCCATATCTCGCGTACTGGCGGGTTTTTGTCGCCGCTATCGACCCGGCAAAGACCGCCGGCATTCTCGGCCAGAATTTTTGGCAGAAGCACACGCCCCAGTCCCGCAACCGCGGCCTGCAGTAGAGCTTCGGCGTCATTGACCGCAAGCTGGCTGGAGCGACCCGATATTTCTGCCTGTGCGGCAATCCAGCGGGCGTGCGGCAGATGCGCCATGGCCTCCTCATAGACAATCCACGGCAAGCTCTTCGCCTGCCTTTCCCGCCCAGCGGCAACGTAGATGGCATAGTCCAGCGTCGCGATCCGTTTAGCGACCACCTTGCTGTTTGCCGCATCGGCCGGCCTTGCCAGGCGCAGGGCCATATCAGCCTCACGCCGTGTCAGGTTTAAATTTCTGGAATCGCCGATGAGTTCCAGTTGCAGGCCGGTGTGCCGGGCCAACAGACCGGGCATGGCCGGTATGAGTAGCCGATTGATGAAGGACGGCGCCGCCGTGAGGCGTACCTTGCCGAGGGTCATGGGATCGGCCGCATCCAATGCGCCTGACAGCGCCATGACTTCGGCCTCGATCGTTTCGGCTTTCGCCACTGCGATCTCACCCGTCGGCGTCGGCGACATGGCGCCGCGGGCATCGCGCGAAAACAGCGGCGTACCGAGGTGGCTTTCCAGAATGCGAAGACGGCGGCCGACCGTCGTTGCATCCGTCCCAAGCGCCCTGCCGGCGGTGGCAAAGGAGCCGCCCCGCGCAAGTGCCAGAACATATCGCAGATCGTTCCAGTCGATATCGTGCAATTTTGCAGCTCCTGACGGCAAACTTACCGCGTGTGCCAGCATTATTGCAGTCATAAACTGCAAACGTCCAGCAAGGAGGCAACGATGACACTGTTCGCAGTTCTGTTCGAGGATGACCGGCAAAATGCCGCTGCCATCCGCAAGGAAAATCTGCAGCACCACTTCACTTTTCTGAAGGCGAATGCCGCTTCCATCCGAACGGCCGGACCGCTCAGCAGGGAGGGCGATACTCTCGCCGGTGGTCTATGGCTTGTCGAGGCGGATACGGCTGAGGACGTCGATCGGCTTGTGAAGGAAGATCCCTTCTGGCCAGCCGGCTTGCGCAAGTCCGTACAGATCCTGAGATGGAACCGGGTGTTTGCCGACGGCACCTTCCTCCAGCGCGAGGGCAATTCCCGTATAGTCAATCCATGACGTCAGGCAGGCGCGCGGCCAATTGGTCGATGACCGCACGTGTCTTCAATGAAAGCTGCGGCACCTGCGGCCAGACGGCATAGACGTTGACGGGCCGGCTGGAGACATTGAGCACCGGCATGAGCTTGCCGGCGTGCACATAGTCGCGCACCAGCCAGCATGGCAGCCAAGCAATGCCCATACTCGCTGCCGCGGCATCGGCAAGGACCTCCAGATCGTCAAGGCGCAACCGTGTTTCCGGATAATAGTCGACGGCCGTTCCGTCATCCTGCAAGAAAGTCCACTTCTTCGTCTGGCCCGATCTCGCATAGACGACGAGATCATGGTTATCGAGGGCGGCAATGGTCTGCGGCGTGCCTCTTGCGGCAAGATAATCCGGCGAGGCGCATAGCGTCATGCGATGGACGGCGATCTTGCGCGCGGCCAGTCCAGCCTCATCCCGCAGCACGCCGTTGCGAATGGCGAGATCGAATCCCTCGTCGAAGAGATCGACCACACGGTCGCTGAAGGAAAGATCCAGTTCGAGCTTGGGGTGAATGCGGGCCAGCTCCAGCAGCAGCGGCACGGCGCAGCGGCGGCCGAAGAGCACGGGCATGGAGATGCGCAAACGTCCCGTGACCTCGCGCTTGCCCGATTCCAGCATGGCTTCGCCCGATTGTATTTCGTCCAGCGCCCGGCGGCAGCGC
>NZ_JAUQTZ010000043.1:0-46164 GCF_059803845.1 Rhizobium sp. UFLA01-1127
CGCCAGAATAGAGTTGCGTCATTGACTGCGACCGCGGCCAGGCCATCGCCGCGCGGTTGGATGGTGAGGAGATGCGGAGCGTAGCTATGCTTCAACGCATACCAGAGCGGCTTTTTCCGGCCGGCGCCATCGATCGCTGCCCAGGAGGTGACGGGCCAGCAGTCGTTGAGCTGCCAGACGATGGTGCCCATGCAGGTCGGCCGATGCGAGCGCATGTGGTCGATGCCATAGCTGATCGCGCGCGCCTGGTTGAGCTGCGTGACGAAGAGCCAGTCGTCGAAATTTTGCGGGTGGGGAAACCAGCTTCCCAACCCTTGCAGAAGCTTGTCGTTGCCGCCAGTCGCCTTTTGATGATGGAGGACACCCGGCGAGGCCGGTGCGCGGTCTTTCTCGCGCACGGACTGGACAAGGGTTGCGAAGGTCGGCGGCGCCTGCCAGCCGAATTCGGAGCAGAAGCGCGGGATATAATTGCGGTAGGTCTCGTAGCCGACCTCGTTCCAGACGTCCCAGATGTGCTTGCAGCCGTGTTCATCGGCATTCGGCGCGATTTCCATCGAGCCGGAATAGGGGCTGCCCGCCCAATAGGGCCGGGTCGGGTCGATCTCGGCGACCAGCTTCGGCAGGAGATCGAGATAGTAGCCGGCACCCCAGGGGCGGTTGCCGAGCACATCCTGCCAGCCCCAGTCGAAATAGCCCCAGATATTCTCGTTATTGCCGTTCCAGATGACCAGCGAGGCATAGGGCATGAGCCTCGTGATCGCTTCGCGCGCTTCCGCCTCGATCTCGCTGTAGACGGGCTCTTCTTCGGGATAGGTGGCACAGGCAAACAGGAAATCCTGCCAGACCATGATGCCGGCCGCGTCGCATTCCTCATAGAAGGTATCGGTTTCATAAATGCCGCCGCCCCAGACGCGCAGCATGTTCATATTGGCATCACGGGCCTGGGCGATCCTCTCACGGTAGCGCTCGCGTGTCACACGCGGCAAAAAGCAGTCGTCGGGAATCCAGTTAGCGCCGCGGGCAAAGACCGGCACGTCGTTGACGACGAGCGTGAAGGCGGAGCCGATCTCGTCCGGTGCCGTATCGAGCCGCACGGAACGGAAGCCGACGCGCCGCTTCCAGGCATCGAGCGCCGCCCCATCCGAGCCGAGAAGCTGCAGGTCGAGATCGTAAAGCGGCTGGCCGCCCATGCCGTGCGGCCACCAGACCTGCGGATTGTCGATACGGCACTCGATCAGCGCGTGGGTCTCGCCTTGCGCGACGCGGACTTCCGCGCGTTTGCCGCCGATGGAGAGCACGAGGGCCACGCTATCCGTACCCTTGTCGGCCCATTCGATCTCGACATGCAGCCGCGCAACGCCCTGGCTGCCCTGCAGCGTGATTTCCGGGCGGATGCTGCCGAGGCGTGCCTTCGACCAGCTCTCGATGACGATCGGTTTCCAGATGCCCGATGTGACGACGGTGGGACCCCAGTCCCAGCCGAAATTGCAGGCCATCTTGCGGATGAGGTTGCTCGGACCGGGGTAATTCTGAGGGATGTCGGCGGCGCTGCCGAGCTGTTTGCGCACCTCCTCGCCATGCTCGTAAGCCGATTGAAAATCGACGATCAGTTCGTTGCGGCCGTTTTTCAGCTGGTCGGCAATGTCGAACCGGTAGCTGCGGTGCATGTTGCGGGTTTCGCCGAGCGCCGTGCCATTCAGCTCCAGGCGTGCCGCCGTATCGAGGCCGAGGCAGGCAAGGTCGATGCGCTCGGCGTCGTCGCCGTCCCAATCGAAGGCCAGGCGATAGCGCCAGGCCGAGCGGCCGATCCAGTCCTGCGAGATTTCGTTGACGTCGAGATAGGGATCGGCGATCAGCTGCGCCGCCATCAGGTCTAGATGCACGTTGCCCGGCACGCCGGCAGAGATCGAATTGGGCAGGGCCGGGGCGCTGGAAGGCGAGCGAAGGCGTGAGAGGGTCCAGCCGGTGTCGAGCGTCTGTCTTTTCATGTCATGTGTCCGTTATGGAATGGATGTCTCAAACAGCCTTTGGCGCGATGAACTGCAAGCCCGCCTGCAGGTGGCGGTTCATGTGATAGGCGTAGGCGATTCGATCCCGTTGTTCCAACGCTTCGATAATGGCGCGATGGTCATTATAGGCGCTGTCGACGGCTTCGCGAGTGCGTTTGCCCGCTTCCATCAGCCGCTGCAACAATGGCTGCAGAATGCCGTAGACTTGTGACAGGGTCTGATTGCCGGCGAGGCCGACAAGAGCGGCATGAAATCTGAAATCAAGTTCCGCAGCCTCGGTCAACGTCGATGCGGCCTTCATCGCTTCGTTGATGGAGCGCAGCCTGTCGACGGCGGTTTCATCGGCAGTTTCGAACAGAAGATCACTGAGATTGACCTCGATGAGGCGACGAAATCCCTGGATATCGAGAAAGCTTTCCGCCGACATATCGATGGCAAAGGAGAAAAGGTCCATCAGCGCCTGCTGGCGGCGATCCGTTATAACGGCGCCGACCTTCTGGCGGCTTTCCACGATGCCGTAGGCCTTCAGGATGCGGATCGCTTCGCGCACCGTATTGCGGCTGGCATTGAACATCGACGCGAGTTCGGCTTCCGAGGGCAGGGCGTCGCCAAGGCCGAGATTGCGCTCGCGCATCAGCCGCCGCAGCGCATCGACCACCTGGTCGACCGCCGAACCCCTATCCCCGATCTCAGCGGTTTCCATCACCATCATTCCTCCGCGATCAAAAGCATATTGTTGGTCAATAAGCGCTGTCAAGCGATGCCGGGTGATGGACATTTCCCTTTTCAGCAGTATTTTGACCGACAAATGGAGGGATATCGTATGGAAAGCTGCTGGCGTTGGTTCGGCCCGAAGGATCTTGTTCCGCTCTCGCATGCACGCCAAGCTGGCGCGACCGGTATCGTCACGGCACTGCATGAAGTTTCGCATTCACGCGTCTGGACGCCGGCCGAAATCGAGGCGCGAAAGGCGCTCGTCGAGGCGACGGGGTTGCGCTGGAGCGTGTGCGAATCGATCCCGGTTCCCAGCGCCATCAAGCTCGGGGGAGCTGCGGCCAAGGCAGCGATCGGTGTCTGGAAGGACAGTCTGGCCAATCTGGCGCGCTCCGGCATCAAGACTGTCTGCTACAACTTCATGCCTGTCGTGGACTGGACGCGTACGGATCTGCGCTTCGAAATGCCGACCACCGCGCTCGCATTGCGTTTCGACATGGTGGAGTTCGTTGCCTATGACGTTTTCGTCCTGCGCAGGAAGGGGGCGGAGGAAAATTATGCACCGGCCCTGGTGCGGCGTGCCGAAGAGCGGCTGAAGGGGCTTTCACCGGAGGCCGTGCAGCGATTGGAGACCAACATCATCGCCGGTCTTCCCGGCGGCGAGGACAGCTATGGCCGTGAAGCCATCCGCTCAGCCATTGCCCTCTTCGACGGAATGACGGCTGAGGACCTTAGGGCCAATCTCGAAGCCTTCCTGCAGGAAGTCGTGCCCGTTGCCGCCGAACTCGGCGCCAGGCTCGCGATCCATCCCGACGATCCGCCCATTTCGCTCTTCGGCCTGCCGCGCGCCGTCTCGACGGCGGCAGATCTGCGCCGCATCCTTGGCAATGTCGACGATCCGGCCAACGGCTTGACGCTTTGCGTCGGCTCTCTAGGCTCCCGTGCCGACAATGATGTTCGGATGATCGCCCATGAGTTTGCCTCGCGCATCAATTTCGCGCATCTGCGCGATGTTGCGATCGAAGCGGATGGCTCCTTCGTGGAAGCCTCGCATCTGGAAGGGCGCAGCGATATCTATGCCATCCTGCGCACATTGCTCGCGGAGGAGGCGCGCCGCCGCAACGAGGGCCGAGAAGACCATCTGATCCCGATGCGGCCGGATCATGGGCACCTTATCGGGGACGATATCGATAAGCCGACCAATCCCGGCTATTCCCTCATCGGACGGCTGAAGGGTCTTGGCGAGCTTCATGGCGTCATCCATGCGATCGGCAGGGCAGGGCTTTGAACGTCACGTCGCTTGCGGCCCAAAGAACCTGCACATGGAAGGGATAAATAAGGCCGGGTGGAGCCGGCAAAAAAAGCAAAAAACTTTAACAGCCATTGTCGGGAATAATGATCGACCAGCGTCCTTGGAGCAGCCCATCGAAAAGGGCCTTAAACGCAGAACCGTTCCCAAGGAGACGAATATGACCGATGCAGCAGATCAGATGCAGTCCCAGCAGCCCCGCGTACCGGTTCGCGGCGGGGTCGTGGCCTATTTGACGGTTGGTGGCGCCGCGAAGGCGGCAGAATTCTACAAGCGTGCCTTTGGTGCCGAACAGGCCTTCATGTATCCGGTCGATGAAAAGGGCCGGACGATGCATATCCATCTCTATATCAACGGCAGCTCGGTCATGCTCGGCGACGCTTTCCCGGAATACGGCCATGCGCTGGAAAAGCCGCAGTCCTTCACGATGCAGCTTGTTGTCGATGACCTCGATTTCTGGTGGCAGCGCGCCGTCGATGCGGGAGCGGAAGTGGTCGTCGAGCCTCAGGTAATGTTCTGGGGCGATCGCTGGGGTCAGCTTCGCGACCCCTTCGGCGTCGCCTGGGCCATGAATGCGCCCGTCAAGGGCTAAACAAGAACCGACATGCGATGCTCTCGGCGTCAGAGATGCGCCGAGAGCATCGCCTTGATGCAATCACGAAACTTCTATTCAGCGAGCAGGCTCCGCGTCAGCGGATGAGCGGCATCCATAAGGCCGTCGAGTACCGAATAATGATGCTTGTCCGGCTCGACCACCACGTTCGTCGCTGCGCCGAGACCGGTCCAGATATTGGCGAGCAGTGCATTCTGGCGGATGAATTCGGCGCGCTCGGCGCTACCGACCCAGCAGGTAAGACGAACGCCGTCGGTCGGCTCCAGCAAGGCTGGACTTTCGGCCCTTGCCTCTGCGTCATCGATGCGAAGCTCCTTGTTCATCTTGCGCTTCATGATCGGGCGCAGATCGTGCACGCCGGAAATGGCGAGAACATGCCGGATGCGCTTCTGGATCGCCTCGCCAAGCGGCGAGGTCGTCGTCATCATCCGGGCGACAAGCTGGCCGCCGGCAGAGTGCCCCGTCAACATGACCGGGCCGTCGGCCAGTTCGGCCGCTGCGGTGATCGCGGCTGCAATCTCCTTGCCGATCCCGCCGATGCGATTTTCCGGGCAAAGCGTGTAGGACGGGATCGCGACGGCATATCCGGCCGCAACCGAGCCGTCGGCAAGGTGCGACCAATAGCTCTTGTCCAGCTGTAGCCAGTAGCCGCCATGGACGAAGACCACCAATCCCTTCGGCTGGCCTTCGGGCAAAAACAGGTCGAAGCGATTGCGTTCCGCAGGTCCATAGGCGATGTCGAGTTTCGCGCGTCCCGCCGCCGTCAGGCTGTCGCGGAAGGACTTTGCCGGCTCGACCCAGGCGGCCGGCCATCGATCGCCATTGACGATATAGGCGCCGTTCGTATAAGCGCTCTCCCAATCGATGACCCTGAAATAGCTCATGTTCAGCTTCCTCTCTCCAGCTGCCGGCGCCTGCAGATCAGGTCACGGCTGCCCGCACCGCAAAGCGTGCTTCCCTCCATGATCCGCTGCTCAGGATGTCTTCCAGCACCGTCACGGCTCGCCAGACGTCGCGATAGCCGACATAGAGCGGCGTGAAGCCGAAGCGCAATGTCGAGGGAGCGCGGAAATCGCCGATAACGCCGCGTTCGATCAGCGCCTGCATGACTTCATAGGCGTTGCCGTGAATGAAGGAGACCTGGCTGCCACGCTTCTTGCTGTCGCGCGTCGTCTCGAGTTCCACACCATATTGGCCGCATTTGGCTTCGACCAGGCGGATGAAGAGATCGGTAAGCGCCACGCTTTTCTGGCGCAAGGCATTCATGTCCACCTCGTCCCAGATGGAGAGCGCCCCTTTCAGCGCCCGCAGAGACAGGATCGGCTGCGTGCCGCAAAGGAAACGTTTGATGCCCGTATCGCCGTCGAAGCTCTGTTCGAAAGCAAAGGGGCGGGCGTGGCTCCACCAGCCGCTGAGCGGCTGAACGATCGATGCGTGATGGCGCTTTGCGGCGTAGATGAAGGCAGGAGCACCCGGACCGCCATTCAGATATTTGTAGGTACAGCCAACGGCGAAATCGGCACCCGCACCGTCGAGATCGACGGGCAGGGCGCCGGCGCTGTGGCAGAGATCCCAGATGACGAGTGCGCCCGCCGCCTGGATGCGCTTCGTCAGCGCCGCCATGTCGCGCAGCTCGCCGCTCTTGTAGTTGACGTGATTGATGAGGACGACGGCGACATTCTCGTCGATCAGCTCCTCGATCGCGCCGGCATCGCGGCCCTCGAGGCGGAGCTTCAGGCCAGGGCGTGTCGAAGCCACACCCTCCGCCATATAAAGATCGGTGGGGAAACTATCGCCCTCCGCAACGATGACATTGCGGCCGGGCCGCATTGCGAGCGCCGCATGCAAGGTTTTGTAGATGTTGATCGATGTGGAGTCTGTGACGATGGTCTGGCCTTCGGCAGCTCCGATCAGCCGGCCGATCCGGTCGCCGAGCTCGAGCGGCAGATGGAACCATCCGGCGCTGTTCCAGCTGCGGATCAGGCCGTTGCCCCATTCTTCCATGGCGGCCTGGCGCACCTCGGCAAAGACCTCGTGCGAGGCCGCGCCGAGCGAATTGCCGTCCAGGTAGATGACACCGGCCGGCAGGGCGAAGCGGCTGCGAAAAACGCGCAGCGGGTCGGCCTCGTCCATGGCCTCGACGGCGGCGAGATCGGGAAGGCTGTCCATAATGTCGTTGCCTCGTAAACTTATTCGCGAATGGTTTCTCGGCTGACGGCTCCGCCGCGGCGGCGGATGCTCGGAAGCGCCAGCATGATGAGCACGAAAAGGCCGGTTGCGAGTTTCAGGTTCGGCGGCGGCATGCCGGCGGCAAGGCAGAGCGATACGAGCTGATAGTAGATGATCGAGCCGACGAACGGCGCCAGCAACTGACGCAGCACGGTCTGCTTGCCGGTGAAGGCTTCGCCGATCATCAAGGCTGCAAGGCCGTTGATCAGGATGCCGATACCCATGTTGACGTCGGCAAAGCCCTGCGACTGGACCATCAACGCGCCGCTGGCGGCGGAAAAGGCGCTGGCGATTCCGACGCCGCCGATGGTGGCGGCCCAGACATTGATACCCTGCGCCTCGGCCATGTCGGGATTGGAACCGACGGCGCGCATGGCCGTGCCCTTCTCCGTCTTGAAATAGAGATTGAGGGCGATCAGGACGACGACGGCGAGTACGCCGGCAACGGCGATCTTGCTGGCGGGAAAGCCGGCCTCCGTGAATGGCACCCAATCGAACACCGTCGGTGAGCCGAAGACGGAGAGGTTCGATTTGCCCATGATGCCGAGATTGACGCTGTACAGCATGGTCGACATCAGGATGCCGGCGAGCAGCGTATGAATGCGGAAGCGCAGGTGGATGAAGGCCGTGCAGCAGCCGGCGGCAAGGCCGACGACGAAAGCGGCGGCGATCGCGAGCGGCGGCGCGACGCCGGCTGCCAGCAGGATGCCGCAGACGCAGCCGCCGAGCGGGAAGGCGCCTTCGCTGGTCAGATCCGGAAAGCTCAGCATCCGGAACGGGATCATGATGCCGAGCACGACGAAACTTAAGATGAAGCTCTGCGCGAGCGTGACCGGGATGAGCGAGACGAAGCTCGAAACGGTTGTCTGAATGAAATCCATCATGATGTCAGCTCACCAGCAGCATTCGGTCGGTCTTGACGGCGAAGTGGCCGATGAGTTCGGGCACGGTGATGCGCCGTTTGCCTTCGCCGGCAATTTCGAGATGCACGCGGCCGGCATCGAGCATGATGATGCTGTCGCCGAAATCGACGGCGTGCTGCATGTTGTGCGTCACCATCAATGTCGTCAGTTTCAGCGCCTCGACGGTGCGAACGGTCGCCTGCATGACGATATCGGCCGTGCGTGGGTCGAGTGCGGCTGTGTGTTCATCGAGCAAAAGCACGTCGGGCGAACCGCCGACCGCCATGATGAGGGACAGCGATTGGCGCTGGCCGCCCGAAAGAAGTTCCACCTTGGTATCCAGCCGGTTTTCGAGGCCAAGGCCGAGAACGGCGAGACGTTCCTTGTAGGCAGCGAGGCGAGCCGCATTCAGGCCGGGACGAAATCCGCGGCTCTTGCCGCGCAGCTCCGCCAGAAGCATGTTCTCGCCGACCGTCATGCTGGCCGCCGTTCCCTTCATCGGGTCCTGGAACACGCGGGCAAGACGGGCGGCGCGCTTGTGGACCGGCATGTTCGTCACGTCGTTGCCGTTGATGAGGATCTGACCGGAATCAAGGCTGAGTGCGCCGGAAATCGCATTCAGCATGCTGCTCTTGCCGGCGCCGTTCGAACCGATGACGACGCCGAATTCGCCTGTCTTGAGGGAGAGCGTCAGGCCGTCGAGCGCGACCTTTTCGTCGGGCTGGCCTCTGTAGAAAACCTTGCGCGCGGATTTGATATCGAGCATCCGTGCCTCCCCTGCAGTGTAGGGTTATGAAATGGCGGCGTCCCTGACGCCGCCATGGATCGGATTGATCCTACAGCGCCGCGCGTCACATATGACGCGCAAAGGTCGCTGTAGCAGAAGATGCTGCCTATCACTGCGTGAAGCAATTGCAATCGGCAAGCGAAGCCGGGACTTCAGCGCCGAACGCCTTCAACACGGTCTTGTTGATCAGCGGTGCGTGGTCCTTATAGGCCGGAACGGACGGCTTGATTGTCTTCGGATCGGCGCCCTTCAAGATCTGCGCGGCGATCTTGCCGGCGTTTTCACCGACCTGCTCATAGTTGACGGCAAAGCTTGCCGGCACGACGCCATTGCGGACAGCCGCGTCGTCGGAGTTGACGATCGGGATCTGTGCCTGGCGGGCGGCGGCGGCAACGGCGGGGATTGCCGGCTGTAGCAGATTGGAAGCGGGGGTGTAGATCACGTCCGCCTTACCGGCGAGCGATGCGATGCGCTGCTGGATGTCGTTGACGTTGTCGACACCGACGGGGACCACTTCGAAGCCGGCTGCCGGAGCAGCGGCCTTGACCTTGTCGATCAGAGCGACGTCGTTGGCCTCGCCCGGATTGTAGGGTACTCCGAGGCGCTTGGCATTCGGCAGCAGCTTCTTGGTGAAGGTGAGGATTGCGGAAATGTCCTGCAGGTCGCTCGAGCCGGTAATGCCGTCACCGCCAGCGTCCCACGAGGGAACAAGCTTGGCGGCGACCGGGTCGGTCACGGCGGTGAAGACGATCGGAATGCCGGAGCCTGCAAGCGCCTTCTTGGCGATCTGCGACACCGGCGTCGTCACCGTGTACATCAGCTTCGGATGTTCGGCCTGCAGCTTGGCGATCATCTGCGGAACGAGCGAAGCGTCAAAGCTCGTATTGCTCTCGGAATAGACGACATCCTTGCCTTCGACGAAGCCGTTGTCGGCGAGCGCCTTCTTGAAGCCGGCGATCGAAGCGTTGAGCTGCGGATGCTCACCGAAATTGGCGATCGCGATCTTGATGGGCTCTGCCGAAGCCGTGGCAACGCCGGCCATGAAAGCGCCGGCCACGGCAAGGCCGGACAGCCACTTGGACGTAGATTTCAGCATATTTTCCTCCCGAATGTGACAGGGAGCCGTATTCGTTCGGCTCTCTTGGGGCGGATCATAGCAACTGCGGCAAGCCTGTCAATTTTCAATATATGATATTCACGATGAGCGTATTTGATATATATTTTTACGCTACGGCGATTTTATATATAATCTATGCTGCGAGGAGCGGGACAAGGACCATGCAGGACAAGGATGCGTTGAACAAGACAGAGGCCGCCTATCGGCTGCTGCGACGCGATATCCTCAACACCAAGCTCAGGCCCGGCACTTCCTTGCGGCTCGGCGCCCTTCGCGATGCCTATGGCGTCGGCTGGACGCCGCTTCGAGAGGCGCTCTCGCGGCTGGAGGCGGAAAAGCTGGTCACTGCCGTCAGCAATCGCGGCTTTGCGGTGGCCCCCGTTTCGCGCGCGGAGCTGGAGGACCTGATGCGGGCGCGGATGGTCATAGAGCTGCCGCTGCTTATGGAATCGATCGAAAGGGGCGGTCCGGATTGGGAATCCGCGGTCGTGACGGCGCATTATCGCCTGTCGCGCTGCAGGATCGTGCCCGATTCCGCTTCCGAGGAAATGGCGGACGAATGGGATGAGAAGCACACGGCCTTCCATACAGCACTCGTCAGTGCGGCGACATCGAACTGGCTGCAGCGTTTCCAGTCCACCATCTCGGACCAGCTTCGCCGCCATCATCGTTTTCTCGGTCTTGCGCCGACGCAACGTGCCGCTGCGGGTCTCTCGATCGGCTACGAGAAGGCAGTCGCCGCTTTGCGGGACGCTATGGCGCTCGAGCATCATACAGCCCTGATGGAAGCAGCCCTCGACCGCGATCAGGAGCGGGCGAGGACGCTGATGACCGAGCATATCGGCTACACGCTGCAGGTTTATATCCGTTCGGAAGACTGAGATTTTCCGGCGGTGAGAATGAGCGTGCCGTAATCATGCTTCGACGGATCGCTGACATTTGCGTCGTAAAACTGCGAATTGAGGCCCACTCATCAAATGACGAAGCGTGCCGCTCGACCGTTCTTCCGCTCGGCTTTGTTGTAGTAACCTGCCGCCTGCGACGCCGACTTATGCAGCGACTGCTGCATAGCCTCTTGAAGCGGGACACGGCAGTTGGCCGCTTCGGTCAGGCAACCGGACCGAAGCCCATGCGGCGAAAACGCCTCCGGATCCAGGCCCGCCACGACCGCGTCGCCGCGTTCTTCGTGCTCGATGGCCCGATCAACGGTATTGCCTTTACCGCCTGGTCGCCCTGCAATGAAGCTGCGCAGCTCTTGTCAAGAATATCGCACCAACATCAGCAGGATAGTTGAGAACTCCATCAGCCGAAAGTGCAACAACTTCACTGGATGCTTATAAGATTTTGATCATATACCTATCGCAGTTCACTATACTCGAAAGAAATAATCGAATTTTAAGCGGATGCCGGCATGATTATTGCGCGCAGGTGGGAAGCACAATGATCTCTCGTGGGAAAACCGCTCAAACAAATCTCCAGAATCACGGCCAACGGTCAGACGCAGAGCAACGCAGTTTTCTGAGTGACCGGAAGATATCGCCGCATTCCATGAAACAGGCATTGTCGACGCCAGCAATCTGGCCAGCGTTTCAGCCTTTGGTGGACATGCAAAGCGGGGCGCTCGTCGGGTTTGAAGTTTTGGCGCGCTGGACCGATTCCAAAATTGGCATCATCCCGCCATCGGAATTTATCCCTATCGCCGAAGCAAACGACCTGATCGATGCTTTGACAAAAAAGATCATCTCGGAAGCGTGTCAGCAGGCAAATCTCTGGCCGGGAAATTTCGTGCTAGCGATCAATATTTCCGCCGTACAATTCCGTGATCCGAATTTGTTCGAATTCATCCGCAGCATTGTTCAGGCGACGGGCTTTCCATTAGATCGAATTCAAATTGAGATAACGGAAAGCGTTCTGCTTGAAGATGATGAGACCGTACGGTCAACGATCGCTCTAATGAAATCTGCTGGCATGGGTTTTGCGCTTGACGATTTCGGAACAGGATTTGCCAGTCTCACCCGATTGCACGCCTTCCCGTTCGACAAACTCAAGATAGACATGAGTTTCGTGCGCTCAATGCAGCGCGACAACGATAGCCGTAAGATCGTCGCTTCGGTAATCGGGTTAGGTCAAAGTCTGGGCATGACCGTCGTCGCAGAGGGTGTCGAGACCGAAGAACAGGCCACCATTCTCCGTCGACTAGGATGTGATGTCGGACAGGGTTGGCTATTCGGCAACCCCCTGAATGGGACTGAGACTGCGCAGTGGCTGGCATGCCACAAACAAAAATCGCTGTCTCAACGTGCCGCAAACGTTTCGCTGTTCCAGCGCGTTCACCAGCTGGACGCTTTGTACAGAGCGGCACCGATTGGCCTGTGTTTTCTCGACATGGAACTGCGCTATGTCAGCGTCAACGATCGCTTCGCGGCAATGTTTGGCCTGTGTCCGGATGACCTGATCGGGCGGGCGGTGAATAGCTTCGTACCTGATCGCGACGCGCCTCGCGTCGTGAGCGATCTGCGGCGTGTCCTCGCCGGCGAGACCGTCGTCATTAACGAATACCAGCCTGCCGGCAGCGAAAAAGCTTTCCTTGTCATCAACCAGCCTGTCGAGGACGATGGGGGCGAGCAGATCGGCATTTCGGTTACCGCGATCGACGTTACGGATCGCAAGGCGATCGAGGCCGCGCTGAGGGAAACCGAAGACCACGCTCGGCGATCGATCGAACTCAGTGCAAGTATTCCCTGGTCGAGTGACGCCAAAGGTGTTGTCAGTTTCATGGGACCCACACTCGATGGAATGGCTGATAGCACCGTTGATCGTGTTGCGGACTGGTATCGCCGTATGCATCCGGACGACCGGCTCCGGGTCCGGCAGGAATGGCTTGCATGGTTGCCGTCGGGCAAGCCATTTGAAACGATGTTCCGAATGAGACTCTACGGCGATGCGTGGACATGGATGCTCAGTCGCGCAAAGCCGCATCGCGACGCCGAAGGCAGGATCGTGAAGTGGTACGGCGTCATCACCGCGGTTGCGGCACAAACGGGATGCGAGCCGAAAATAGAACGGTTCGGAACTTCGACGGAGGTGTGGCAAGCGAAATCGCTAACCGATATTGCGGTTGCACCCTGGCGTCCCTCAACAGTGAAGTATGAGCTGGGTTTCCAAGAATCTGGAAAGTGCGGCGCAGCATCTTTGGCAGACCAGGAAGACATTTTGCCGGCAGAATTGTTGGCATCGATGCTGGTGCGAATGTTCGAATCCGCACCTATAGCGATGTCTATCACGACGAGTGACACAAAGACATCCAGCTACGTTAAAGTCAACGAAGCTTATCTGCGGCTCACTGGCTTGAAATGGGACGACATCAGGGGAAAAAGGCTGACTTCCGATGGTGCGGCGATTGACAATCCAGCCAGGGACCGCCGTCATCGCCTTCTCGAAGAAGAGGGCGCCTATGAGCTGGAAGAGGTGGATATTACCTATGCCGACGGCGCAGTCATTCCGACGCTTATTTCTGCCCAGCGCACCGTGATTGACGGAATTTCCTTCGATGTCGAAATCATTATCGACGTTTCCGCCCGCGTCAGGCAGCAACGTGAGATCGAGAACGCGCTAAAGGCCTCCGCCCGTACCGATGCGCTTTCCGGTCTTCCCAACAGGGCCTGTTTCGATGAAGTTATCGCCGACGCCGTCGCTCGCAATCTGCTGAATGATCGGAAACTCGCTCTCGCATACATCGACCTGAATGATTTTAAGATCGTCAATGATACGATCGGGCATTCGGCAGGTGACGAGGTGCTGAGAACGATCGCCAATAGACTGCGTGAGAATTTTCGTGCCACCGATTTCATTGCGAGGATCGGGGGCGACGAATTTGCCGTGCTGCTCGACATCGACCGGAAGCTCGCCGGTGATTTGCAGCGGCATCTCCAAGAGGCGATGGAACGAATCTTCAAACCGATACCCATTGACGGTCAAGTCACGTTCACCGGCGCTGCCGTGGGCGTTACGTTCCTGCGGGCAGATGACACTGTGCAATCCTATGTCAAACGCGCGGATGAATACATGTATATCGCCAAGACCACCGGCGAGCGGGTAGCGGTGGTCTGCTTCGGCCAGATTCTCGATCCACTTGCCCTGTTGAGACACTCAACGAGACAAACACGGTTGTCATAAGATTTCTCTCGCAAAATCACGCCCCTGGGCAGGCCGCAATTGAATTGCTCCCAGCATGCGCGCTGAACTACGGCTCAGCGATGCAAAGTTGAAACCTTTCGCAAATTGCGTTGCGCTCAATTACCCGGTGGTGCCCACCGCCCATCAACGGCGAAGCCTCTTCTCGCTAGGAAACAGAACCGGCAATCTCCGCTCCGCGGCCCTCCAGGTCCGAACGTGATAACGCCGCATGACAGCAACGTTTATCGCGAAAATGGCGATCCCCAGGACAACTGCGACAGGGACGCCCGAGCCGGCGGCCGTTTTGACGACCACTCCAGCAAAGACGCCGGCGATTGCACCGGCAATGACGCTCACCAGACCGGCGGTGCTCATGAACGATTGCCAGCGCGACTGCTTGAGAGCCTTGTCGCTCAGAACGGCCTGACCATCGTCGTGAATGGAGTGGACCAGATATTTCTCCATCAGCGGCGCGACTTCGACGTAGTAATGGCGGATTCGCGCAATGCCGCGTGCATGCACCATGTCTTCGATGGCGACCTGCACCGTCCGCACGAACGTGACAAGGCCGATGAAGTAGAGGCATGGCAGCAAAATCAGGCTGAACAAGACAAACGGCTGCCCCATCTGCGTGACCTGGGCCACGAAGGCAAGGGCGATCGTCGCACTCGAGACCGACGTCAGAAACAGGTTGGCGCGTTGGTTCGCCTCCTGGATCGTTGCCGCACGGGCAGTCTGCAGCACGAAATGTTCTGTAGTCATGAATTGCAAAGCCTGTTGCCGGGACTTGGCTTCGTCTGGCTTCGGGCTAATTGCTTCGTTGGCGTGCCGCTCTTTCATCGCTCTGTCGCAACCCCGGCAGCTTGGCGCATCTGGGACGAAGAACACGTCAACGTCGATAGTGTTCCACTAAACAGTATGGCCGAACGCCCTTGAAAATCGCCCGTGCAGCCCGTTTGGGGTGTTACGGCCAATTTCGACGAGGATGTCAGCCAGCGGCATGGTACAGATCGCTCAGCTGCGGGGTTCTCTGTGCCACGATCCTGACATCGAGCCGTGCACTGGCGGCGCTCTTCTACTATAGATGATCGCTGACGAGATGTTCACTACTGAAGATGAAAGCCGCAGATGGATAAGTTTCTGATCAAAAGGTTCGATGAGGCCAGCGCAAACATATGACAGTGCGTCACCCCTCATCGACAAAAGTCGAGCGTGCCAAATGGATTGCATTGCGCATAAATCAGGCGGTCCCGGATGGCGCGCTCGGCGACGACAAGGAACTCTCGGCCTGGATCAAGGTCCATGAACCTGCTGCGGATAACCAGATCAAGCAAATCAAGCGCTGGATTGCATCTGGCAAGATCGAGGTGCCACCGCGTTACCCGCACGCCATGACCGCGGCGGAGGCCAGGCGTATTATCGCTGCAAATAGGCCGGCGAGAACACGTGGCGGACAACGTCAAGCACGGGGGAAGCTTCCCTGGCTTGCCCAGAAATTGCTTTGGCTTTGGCTACTGATCGGTATCGCGGTGCCAATGGTCGTCGGCGTGTTCCTTCCATTATTTCTGCCGTCGACGGAGTGGGCGGCACTGATGAGTATACCGAGCCTTGCCATCGGCCTAGTATCGGCCGCGGTCTATGTTCTGATACTGCACAGATATCGGGAGCCTCGGGACGATTACCCAATTATCATTGGCGGTGCGGCATTGCTTGCCTTTGCCGCCGGTCGGAATATCGCCATTCTTATCGTTCCAATGATCTTCCCACTGTTCATCGGTGCCCATGTCGAGCTGCCTTATACAGTAGTGCAAATCGACGGATTTGAAAGCAAAGACTGTCGCCGACCGATCAAGCTTGAGGGATTGCCCTTGATGTTCAGAGAACTGTGCGGCTTCCCCGATAGCTTTAGACAGAGCCTTGCGCCGGGCATGCGCTTGAGCGTCGCAGGCTATGGGACGAGCTATGGTCTTTATGTCGAGAGTGCCCGTCCCGCAGATCCCGCATCGCCGAACGGCCCCGGCCAACTGCGCGGAGCTCGGGATTAGGCCAATCCTTCTGAGCCGCGACAGCGCCGGTCCGAGTGGGGATGCTATTCGAGTCTCGGATAACCGTCTCTCCCCCCGCAACCGCGCGGCATCAGTGAAGATTTTCTTCGATCGCCTTGTAACAGGTATCGCTATTTCCGATGTCGGCCTTCGTCAGCGGCTTCCATTCATCTCGATCAAAGTCGAAATACTCAAGGAAGCAGCGACCGGAATCGTAGCTGAACCATTGAGCTGCAAGCAGGCGACTTTCGAGACTATAATTCAACGCGAGATACATGTTCGCTTCGCCGCCGCGTGGAAAGCTCGCCGGCCGGCCAGTCTTGTTATCGGCGACGATCGCAAAGGAGCATCCCGTTCCGCAGCCGATCTGAATGAGGGTGTAGTGTCCCGCAAAGTTAGGCCCCTGGCGCATCCCGTCACGAATACGCGTTCTGAAGGAGTTGAACTGGCGGTCTCGCCCCTTGAAGTCCGGCAGCATCGTCTTTCCGGCAAATCGGCCTGGGATCGGAAAGTCGGCCGGGTTTTTCCGCACCACACTCGATGCGCCTGATGCGTTGACGTCCGCAGCTGCTTGCTGAGACGATGGACCGTCACATGCATGCCAGTCCATTTGATAGCCATATTGGCCTTCGCGACCGAAGCACCAGCCGACGGTCTGAAGCTTCGCTGTGATGCGCTCGCGTCGATCACAGGCTGCCAGAGTGTCAGCCGAATCTCCGCTACCGCCGCGGCATACTCCGTTTTGCTCCTGCCACTGGGCTATCAGGCGGATCGGTGCGGAGGCTCCCTTGTCGGTCTCGCTGACCTTTCCGCTTTCCGATATGAACATTCCGGTCTTCACATCCCAGACGAAGGAGAACTCCGCAGTTCCCGATGATATGCGATCGCCGGCGCGCTTTGCGTACCAATCGACACTTCCGTCGATCCTACAGGTGTCCGAACAACTGATCTTTAGAGACTGCGGCCTTTCGCTATAGGCCCGGATCGGCCATCGTATCGCAAAGTCGCGCTTTGCAGTGACGACCTCCGCTTTGGGCGCCGCCTTTCCGTAGAAATCCACGGTCTCGCCATACGCCTTTTCCATGAATGCAACGGCTTCGGTATTCCCGCCAGACCATGCGTCATAATAGGCAGATATAAAGGCCCGGGCCTTTTGCTCGGTTGTCTGTGCTGCAGGTTCATGCGATGCGGAAGAGGGAGCCGCCGGCACAGCCCCTCCCCCTGAGGCAAGCCGGCCGGCTATATCGTTGAGGTTGCCGAAGGTCACACCATAGCTCTGCATCTCGCTGGCGGTGAGATATCGCATGTCGTCGCTGGGTACGGAGAGGCTGACCTGAAGCAGCTTCGGATCGACGCCCATCTCCGTAAAATATGACATGATTTGTGCCGTCATCGTCTGTATCGCAGCCACGGCAGTAGGACCGTCGAGCCCGGCACCTGGCGCAAACGAAGATTGATGAACACCGATGGCGCCGGGCTCTGCTTGGCGGATCACCCCACCGACGAACGCGAGCGTGCAGGCGGATGCGCATTGGCTGGCACGCAGCTGAAAGGTCGCCAGCCCGAGGGACCGGATCATCCTGCCGTAGGCCATGGCTGCAAGGATGTTGCCGCCGTTGCTGTCAAAGGTAACGGCCTTGGCGCCGCTTGCTGCGACTTCCCGGGAGAGCTGCTGAGGATCATCGGACTGGCTGAATTCACCCTTCAGCAGAAGAACGGGGACGGCGTTTTCTATTGGTATGCGCTGTATCGTCATGTCTGCATGCGCCGCGCCGAACAAGGTTGCGGATGCCACAATGGCCAGAACGGATTGACGCAGGAGCACCGGTACTCACCCCGAGAAAACACCAGATGCATGTTATCGCATCAACTGTAACGCGCAATACCGAATGCGATATCTCGCCTCTGCGATGGATGTCAAAACCGAGGCGGGGAATTGCGCATAGCCGATTGCAACTAAAGTCATCTCACAATCCACTCACAAGGTTTTTATAAATTAGATTCGACTAATTCCAGTTTCGCTATTTTCTTCCGATTGTCCGTTCCTATCTCGCACTTGCGAAATGATCGCGCATTCCAACCCGCCGGGCATGGGTACGCCCCCTGCCTGCCGTCCGGCCCATCACAAGGACTCGACAATGGGTGATTTGCTTAAAGGTATCTCCAGCTTTCGCGGTGCCGTCTTCCCCGACCATCAGGCACTTTATCGCAGGCTGGCGGAGGAGGGACAGCAACCGCAAGCGCTGATGATTTCCTGCGCCGACAGCCGGGTGATGCCAGAAACGATCACGCAATCCGGTCCCGGCGAACTTTTCGTTTGCCGCAACGCCGGAAATATCGTTCCTCCGTTTTCGACGGCCAATGGCGGCGTATCGTCGGCGATAGAATATGCCGTCGTCGCACTCGGCGTTCGCGATATCATCGTGTGCGGGCATTCCGATTGCGGCGCCATGAAAGGACTTTGCCAGCCCGATCTCCTGAAGCCGATGCCGAATGTCGCTGCGTGGCTGAAACATAGCCATGCGGCCCATTCGATCGTTTGCGAGGCCTATCCTGCCGATCTGCCCGAGCGCCAAAGGGTTCGCGCCATCGCCATGGAAAACGTCGTTGTCCAGCTCGACCATCTGCGCACGCATCCTTCGGTCGCGGCCAAATTGGCGACCAACGACATTACCCTGCATGGCTGGTTTTTCGATATCGAGACGGGGGAGGTGCTGGTCTATGACGGTGCGGCCGCTCGCTTCACGGACATCATGGAGGACAGACCTTTGCCCGTCGCAGTCACGGGTCGTGGTCGCCCCCATGTGATGCCGCAAGCTGCGGAGTAGGCCGATGATCTCAAGCTCTGTTATTTCGCGAGACTTCCCATCGTCGCTTGTGGTGTTTCTCGTCGCCATGCCGCTTTGCCTCGGGATTGCCGTGGCTTCAGGCGTTCCGGTGGCCATGGGCCTCATTTCAGGCATTGTCGGCGGCATTGTCGTCGGCCTTCTAGCCGGATCTCCGCTGCAGGTGTCAGGACCGGCGGCGGGTCTCGCCGTGATCGTCTTCGGCTTCGTCGAACAATATGGCGTTGCCATGCTCGGACCGGTTCTCATCGTGGCGGGATTGCTGCAGGTCCTTGCCGGATTCCTGAAGATCGGGTCGTGGTTTCGGGCAATCTCGCCTGCGGTGGTCCACGGCATGCTCGCCGGAATCGGCATCCTCATCATTCTTGGCCAAATCCATGTGCTGATGGGGGCAAGACCTGCTGCCGGAGGCATCGAGAACGTCTCCGCTATGGAGCAGACCCTCCGCCGCGTTTGGGGTGCGGGACTGACCCAGGAATCGGTTGCTCTCCTCGTGGGATTGATCTCATTGCTGGCCATGATCGCATGGGAGAAGTTCAGGCCAAAGCCATTGATGCTGGTACCCGGTGCTCTGGTAGGGGTTGCTGCTGGCACGATATTGACGGCCGGGATGCAGCTGCCGATCGCCAGGGTGGAGGTGCCGTCCTCTCTCATCGACAGCATTTCGCTGCCAACGCTCGATGGTTTTGCGAGGATCGTCGAGCCGGGTATCATCGTGGCGACACTGGTCATCGCCGTGATCGCCAGTGCGGAAACGCTATTGTCTTCCGCCGCCGTTGATCGAATGCATGATGGCGTGCGGACCCGCTTCAACAAGGAACTGTTCGCGCAAGGCATCGGCAACGCACTTTGCGGTCTGCTTGGTGCGCTGCCGATCACGGGTGTGATCGTCAGATCGTCCGCCAATATTCAGGCAGGCGCGCGGACCCGCGCGTCGGCGGTGCTGCATGGTGTCTGGATCCTTGGGCTGGTGGCATTTCTGCCGCAGCTGCTTGCCATGGTGCCGCTGACAGCGCTCGCCGCGGTGCTGCTGGTAACAGGATGGCGGCTGATCAGTCTCCATCATGTCCGCCACCTCTTCGATCATCACGGCTGGGTTCCCGTCGGCATCTGGACTGCGACGGTGGCAATGGTGGTACTCCAGGACCTCCTCGTCGGCGTGGCGCTCGGTCTTGCACTGTCTATACTGGAAATCCTTCCGTATCTGCGTCGCAAGCTCGCCATCGACAGATTGGAGGATGATGAAACCATCCACCTCGACCTTGTGGGTGTAGCGACATGCAAGGATGTTCCCGCCCTGCTCAACACGCTGGAAACGCTTCCTGAGGGTCGCAAGATCAGGATCGCCGGCGCCCGTCTGCACTATCTTGACCATACGAGCGCCGAAACCCTGCGTGAATGGCTGAAGCGGCAGAAGAAATCGGGGCGTGTGGTGGAAATTGAGCATCCGCCGGTCGGACGCCATCGGCGATTGAGGCCGATCTTTGAAAAGCTGTCGGAGGAAGTTGCCTGATCGGCGGAGAATGCAGCAGGTAGCTGGCAACAATGTTCTTGCCCCGTTTACCGGGGCAAGGCGAACGGCAAGAAGTGATCCCGATTGGCGCGGGAAAACCGGCCATGATGGCTCTGGAATCCGAACAAGCGAGCTGCCCTCGTATTCCTCGTCACGGGAGTGAACATCGGCGTCGAGCCGTGGATTTCCCCTGAGCAATCTTGAACAGACGAGTGGCAACATTAGTTTTGCGCCAGAACCAGTCGCGCCTGGTTGAAACAATGGTTGCCGAGGGAGCTGACGATTGAGCGAAACCGAACGCGAGCTTCGCTATGCATCCTGGCATAAGGATGCTGTCATCTACCAACTCCATGTAAAGTCGTTCTTCAACGCCAATGGGGATGGATTCGGCGATTTTGCCGGATTGACGCGGAAGCTGGATTATCTGGCATCGCTCGGCGTCAATGCAATCTGGCTCCTGCCGTTCTATCCGTCTCCTCGCCGGGACGACGGCTACGACGTGCTCGACTATGAAAGCATCAGTCCGGAATTCGGTACACTTGACGATTTCAGGAGGTTCGTGGATGCCGCTCATGCCCGCAAGATGCATGTCATTACGGAGCTGGTTCTCAACCATACTTCCGATCAGCATCCCTGGTTTCAGCGTGCCCGGCACGCGCGAGCCGGGTCCCCGGAGCGGGATTTCTACGTCTGGTCCGAGACGGACGACAAGTTCGCGGAAACGCGCATCATTTTCGTCGATAGCGAAAGATCCAACTGGACCTGGGACCCCGTTGCGAACGCCTATTTCTGGCATCGCTTCTACTCCCATCAGCCGGATCTGAACTATCACAACTCCGCGGTCATCGAAGCGGTTCTGGATATCATGCGCTTCTGGCTCGATCTTGGCGTGGACGGCTTTCGCCTCGATGCCGTTCCGTATCTCGTTGAGCGAGAGAACACCGATAACGAGAATCTTCCAGAAACGCACAGGCTGCTCAAGCACATCAGAAAGACGCTCGAGGCGAGCTACCCCGGTGTCATACTCCTTGCAGAAGCAAACCAATGGCCAGATCAGGCACGGGATTATTTCGGAGCAGGGGACGAATGCCACATGGCGTTCCACTTCCCGCTGATGCCGCGAATATTCACCGCGATCGCAATGGGAAACTCCCAGCCGATCATCACCATGGTGCAGCAGACCCATGGCATTCCCGAGGATTGCCAATGGGCCATTTTCCTGCGGAATCATGACGAGCTGACCTTGGAAATGGTCACCGAGGCCGAGCGTAATTTTCTATGGGACACCTACGCTTCCGACGAACGCGCCCGATTGAACCTGGGCATCAGACGCCGTTTGTCGCCGCTAATGGATCAGGACCGGCGCCGCGTCGAGCTTCTCCACATGTTGCTGTTCTCATTGCCCGGCAGCCCGGTGCTCTACTATGGCGACGAGATCGGCATGGGCGACAATATCGATTTGGGAGATCGAGATGGTGTTCGCACACCCATGCAATGGTCCAGCGGTAAGAATGCCGGATTCTCCGACAGCGATCCGGAGACCATCGCATTGCCGCTCGTCGACAACCCTCGTTTCGGCTTCCAGGTGATCAATGTGGCCGCCCAGGAGAAGGACCCGCATTCTCTTCTGAATTGGGTCCGTCGCATCCTGGCAATCCGGTCGGCGCATCGAGTCTTCGCAAGGGGAGCGATTCACTTTGTTGGCACCGACAATCCCGCCGTCATCGCGTATGTCAGGGAATATCGCGGGGAATGCATTCTTTGCGTTGCGAACCTGTCGAATATTGCTCAGGCCGCCATGCTCGATTTACATCGGTATTCGGGTAGAAGCCCCACGGAGCTGTTCGGGAGGACGGCATTTCCGGCTGTCTGCAAGCTTCGCTATCCAATCATGTTTCAGCCCTACGGCTATTTTTGGCTCCAGCTGATGCCGTGAACAAGAGTCCAGCCATCGAAGCGTGGCCAACTCGTCCTTGTTCATCCATTTGAGCATTCCTGAAGCATTCGCATGGCGCGGAAGCCGTCCGTCTGTCACCCAGAGACGCCATTCCTTGCCGGATTTGCCCCTAAAGTGGAATTGCAGGCGTGAGCCCACCAGCCTGACATGCGGCTTTCACTTTGGCGGCGCCGTCAATCGTCGCCCTTTTGTTTCAAGGCGTCGGATACCCCGCGTTTGCGGGGATGATCGATGTTTTCGCCATGAGCATCGCGCGCTTTTTCCCCGCCATCCTTGGCCGGAAGATATCCGGCCGGCTTTGATCCAGCCGGTCCTTCCCATCGCGGCGATTGATCGGTGGTTCCTGGTGCGCCTTCACGCGGCTGCTGATGTTTCATGAACGGTCTCCTGTCGGATGAGTGTATTTTTGTGGCGGGCCATGGCATGACGTTCCGCCCTCGCTCCTAAAACCGTCCTCAGGCCGCATTGTTCCTGACAATTGGGATGGCGGTGCACTCCCGGTGACCGTCACTACTGGGAGGTGGAACTTTCAATCCCGGTTTTCGTTTGATCCCATTGCGAGAGCGAATTCAGGGGAATTCCGTGGCGCAGATCTTTACGGCATCGGCTGATACGAGGCTGCGCGCATCGCTGCTTGCTGCTGCGATCCTGATATTTCTGATCGTCCTTTTTGTCGGTGGTTATGCCAGCTCCAGCTATGGCACGCTGGTTGGGTGGGTGCAGGATCAGCCGGTTCCCTTCAGCCACGAACACCACGTGGGAGGTCTCGGTATCGATTGCCGTTATTGCCACACTTCCGTCGAGACGAGCGCCCGCGCCGGATTGCCGGCGACCCATATCTGCATGAGCTGCCATTCGCAGATATGGACCGGCGCGGCCATGCTGGCGCCCGTGCGCCATAGCCTTGCCGACAACGTGCCGCTCACTTGGAATCGCGTCAGCAGGCTGCCCGACTACGTCTATTTCAACCATTCGATCCATGTTGCCCGCGGTGTTCCCTGTGTCGCCTGCCATGGGCGCGTCGACCGGATGCCGCTGATGACGCGCGCCGAACCTTTCCAGATGCAATGGTGCCTGGACTGTCATCGAAATCCCGCGCCGAACCTTCGCCCTCCGGATCAGGTGACACGCATGGACTGGTCCGACTGGGATGCCCATTCCGAACGGCACAAGGATTTCGGCGCGCAGGTGGTGAAGACCTATGGCATCGAACCGAGGAAACTCATCCAATGCAATATCTGTCACAGGTGATGCGATGACCGAGCGCGGGGATGAGAAAGACGCGGTCCGCAGGCATCTCGCCGGCAAGACGGGAAAGCGTTTCTGGCGGGCGCTGGAGAAGCTTGCCGATACGGAGGAGTTTTCTCGCTTCTCGAGGCGAGAATTCCCCATGTTGCACGGCAATGCCGTCGCCATCGATCGCCGCTCCCTTTTGAAGATCATGGCAGCATCGCTCGCGCTTGCGGGTCTTTCGGCCTGCAAGGGCGAAGCGGACGAGGAGGCGCTGCCTTACGTTCAGGCGCCCGACGGCGTCACCGTCGGCGTTGCCAAATGGTTTGCGACTGCCGTGACCTTTGGCGGCTACGCGCAGCCCATCCTCGGCAAGACCTTCACCGGCAGACCGGTCAAGCTTGAAGGCAATCCCGATCACCCCGTATCCGGCGGCGCCACCGATGCGTTCACGCAAGCTGCGCTGCTCGGCCTCTATGATCCCGGCCGCTCGCAAATGCCGCTTCATCTGGGCAAACCCGCAAATTGGGACGCATTCGATACCGAAATGGCGGCGAAAGCTGATGAACTGGACAAGACTGAAGGGGAAGGATTCCGGCTGTTGACCGCCCCCTTCAGCTCGCCGACAATGCGTCGGCAGATCGAAATGATGATGCAGCGGTGGCCGAAGGCGCGGTGGCACGTTTGCGATCCATTGCCCGAGACGGGCAGACTGACTGCCACGCAGCGCATTTTCGGTCGCCCGCTGGAGTTTCAGCCGGCATTCGCCGCTGCCGAGACCATCGTCAGCCTCGATGACGATTTTCTCGGCCCCGGTCCTCGCCAGACGCCATATGCCCGTGGCTTTGCCGATCGCCGGCGGCTGCGTCAACAAAAGCAAGGAACGAGCCGCCTGTTCGTAGCCGAACCGACACCTTCGGCGACCGGCGCGGTCGCCGACATGCGCCTCGTTGCCCGGCATTCGGCGGTCGATCGGCTGTTGCGCGCGGTTGGCGCCCAGATCGGCCTCTTGGGCCTGAGAGATGTCAGCCTCGGCGATCATGAGCGTCAATGGGTGGCTGGCGCCTCATCCGCCCTTCTTGCGTCGAAGGCCAATGCTCTGCTGCTGATCGGTGCGCATCATGGAGACGATCTTCAGGCTCTGGCATTGCTGATCAATGAGAGGTTAGGCAGCCTTGGAAGCACGCTTCGCTTCTCGGAGCCGGTCAATGTCCAGGCGTCGGACGGCCCTCGATCGCTCGATGTGCTCACGGCGGACATGAACGCCGGCAAGGTCTCCACCTTGGCGGTCATCGGCACCGATCCCGCCTATCTTGCGCCAGGCGACCTCGCATTTCGCGATGCGTTGCAGAAAGTGAAGCTCCGCATTCATGCCGGCCTGTACGTCGATGAAACGGCCTCGCTTTCGCATTGGCACGTGCCGCTTCAGCATGATCTCGAAAGCTGGAGTGATGCGCGAGCCGTCGATGGCAGCGCAACATTGATCCAGCCATTGGTTCGGCCCTTCTATGCGGTGCGTTCGGCGCATGTCGTGCTCGAAACGCTCATGGGCCGCACGTCGAGCGACAGGGATCTGGTGCGGCAGACCTGGCGGGCGGCGTGGGGCGGAGAATTCGACGCGCGCTGGCGCGACGCACTCAATCGCGGCTTCGTTTCGGACAGCGCTGAACCGTTGGTCAATTTTGCCGTGCGGGACCGTTCGGTTCCGCCGATGGCGCCGGCTGCCAATTCCGAGCTATCCCTGGTCATTCGCCCGGATGCCGGTGTCTGGGACGGCACGTTTTCGGAAAACGCCTGGGCGCAGGAGACGCCGCGGCCCCTGACCAAGATCACATGGGGCAATGTGATCCTCATCAGTCCGCAGCTTGCATCAAAACGGCAGCTTGAAAACGGTGCTGAGGTCAGGTTGACCGCAGGCAACGCTTCCATTGTAGGGCCGGTCTGGATCATGCCGGGTCAGGAAGCCAATACGATCGCCATTACGCTCGGCTATGGACGCAAGCTGAAGGATTCGATCGCCGCAGGTCTTGGCTATGACGCCTATGGCCTGCAACGGTCGACGGAACCCTGGCATTTCGCCGGCATCACCATCGAGCCGACGGGTAAAATGTTGCAGGTGGCAACGACGCAATTGCACCAGGCGATCGACGGTTTCGATTTCATCCGGACGGTCGAGGTCGGCAAGCTCGATCCGCGATCCCCGCCGGCTTCCAAGCAGAAGCCGCCATCGCTCTATCCCGACAGGCCGGTGTCGGATCCCTCCTGGGGCATGTCGATCGATCTCGATCTTTGCATCGGCTGCAATGCCTGCGTCACGGCCTGTCAGGCTGAAAACAATATTCCGGTCGTCGGCAAGGAACTCGTCGCCGAAGGGCGGCAGATGCATTGGCTGCGCATCGATCATTACCATGAAGGCGATGTGGCGTCGCCGAAGTCCTATTTCCAGCCGGTTCCCTGCATGCATTGCGAGCAGGCGCCTTGCGAAATGGGTTGCCCGGTCAATGCAGCCGTCCATAGCATCGATGGCCTGAACCTGCAGGTCTATAATCGCTGCATCGGCACGCGCACCTGCTCGTCCTATTGTCCCTACAAGGTTCGCCGTTTCAACTGGTTCGATTTTACCAGCGGCGATGCCGAGCAGGTCAAGACCATGCGCAATCCGGACGTGACGGTACGCAGCCGCGGCGTCATGGAAAAATGCACCTACTGCGTCCAGCGTATCGCCGAAGCACGGATCGTGGCCGACAAGGACGGCCGGCCGATCCGCGATGGCGAGATCGTCACCGCCTGCCAGCAGGCCTGTCCGACACAGGCGATTACTTTCGGCAATGTTGCAGACCCCAATTCCGAAGTCAGTGGCCGCAAGGCCGGTTCCCGCGACTATAGCCTGCTTGAGGAAGCGAACACCCGGCCGCGAACAACCTACCTTGCCCGGATCGAAGACCCGTCTCTTGGGAAGGTGGAGGCAGCGGGATGAGCGGTGAAATTCGCAATCGGGATGCTGCGGCGACGGAGCGGGTTACGCGGATCCCGTTGAAATATCCGGCCCCTGGCGCATGGTGGATATGCTTTTCATTTTCCCTGCTGCTGCTTTTGTCCTTTGTGATTTCGGCGACGGTGCTCCTGGTTTCCGGCGTCGGCGTCTGGGGCAACAATATCCCCGTCAATTGGGGGCTGGCGATTGCCAACTACATCTGGTTTCTCGGTATCGGCCATGCCGGGACGCTGATCTCGGCAATGCTGCTTCTATTGGGTGCCCACTGGCGCAATTCGCTCAACCGCTTTGCCGAGGCGATGACGCTGTTTGCGGTGGTTTGCGCCGGGCTCTATCCGATCCTGCATCTGGGCCGGCCATGGTTCTTCTACTGGATCGCGCCCTATCCCAACACGATGACGATCTCGCCGCAGTTCAAGAGCCCGTTGAGCTGGGATTTTTTCGCCGTGCTCACCTATCTGACCGTTTCCGTACTGTTCTGGTACATCGGCATCATTCCCGATCTGGCGGCAGTGCGCGACCGGGCGAGACGGCGATGGCAGCAGGTGATTTACGGGCTTGCAGCGCTCGGCTGGCGAGGTTCGGCAAGACATTGGGCGCGATGGAACCAGGCTTACCGCCTGACGGCGGCGATTGCCGTTCCGCTGGTCGTCTCGGTTCATTCGGAAATCTCGCTTCTCTTTGCCGCCGGGCCGATACCGGGCTGGACCTCTACGGTTTTCCCGCCCTATTTCGTGCTGGGCGCCGCCTTTTCCGGGTTCGCGGTCGTTGCCATGATCGCGGTTGTGCTGCGCCACGCCCTCGGCCTCGGCATGCTGGTCACAGAGCGCCATCTCGACCTTCTCGGACGCTTCCTGCTCGCAACCGGCCTGATGACAGGCTACGGCTATGTGGCGGAGGTGTTCGACAGCCTTTATGGCGGCGATCTGCAGGATATCGGGACATTGATGGATCGGCTGGCCGGCGCCTATGCCTTCAGTTACTGGGGCGCCGTCATTCTGAATTTCGTGCCGCTACAGCTATTGTGGTTCAAGAGTGTGAGATGCCAACCGCTTGTGCTCTTTCTGATCGGCCTGTCTGCGACGATCGGCATGTGGTTCGAGCGCTACATGCTGCTGACGACGTCGCTTTATCGCGACTATCTGGTTTCTTCCTGGGGGCAATATCATCCGAGCATATGGGAATGGGGTCTTTACGCCGGGATGCTCGGCGTCTTTCTGGCGCCATTCCTTCTCTTCGTGCGCTTCCTGCCTGTCATCTCGGCGTTCGAAGTGGAGGAGGCTTTGCGCGAGACGGGGGATTTGAGCCATGCGTGAGCCGCACCCCGGAAGCGACCTGTTTGGCCTGCTCGCGGAGTTCGACAGGCCCGAGCGGCTGGTCGAGGCGGTGAAGCGCGCGCGCAAGGCGGGCTTTACCGTCATGGAGGCATACTCGCCCTATCCGGTCGAAGAACTGACGGAGGCACTGGGCTTCAAGGAGAACATCGTTCCATGGCTGACTTTGGCAGGCGGCATCTTCGGTGCGGCCTTGGCCTACGGTCTCCAGCTCTATACCAACTACGCCTATCCGATCGAAATCGGCGGCCGGCCGCTTTATGCCTGGCAATCCTTCATGCTCATCACCTTCGAACTTATGGTTCTTTTTGCCGTTCTCTCCGCCATTTTCGGCATGCTGCTTCTGAACCGCCTGCCGCGGCTCCATCACCCGCTTTTCGACATAGAGGCGTTTCAGCTTGCGCGGTCCGACAAGTTCTTTCTCGTCATTATGAGCAACGACGAGCGCTTCCATCCGAAGCGCACCCGCACCTTTCTCGACAAGCTCAATCCCGTGCGCGTGGACGCCGTCGAGCATACGGAGCAACCGGAATGAGATACGGTCCCCTCATTCTTACGCTGAGCCTGCTTCTTGCCGGCTGCGACGACATGAACCACCAGCCGCGTTATGATTCCTACGAAAAGAGCCGGCTCTTTGCCGATGGCAAAGCGTTGCAGGCGCCGCCGGATGGAACGATTGGGCGCGATGATCTCCAGAATGCGCAGGCGCTTGCCGATCGTCCGCCGGTGAATATCGAGCTCCTCCAGCGCGGACAGCAGGAATTCGGCATCTATTGCACGCCCTGTCACGACACCGCCGGCTACGGCAACGGCACGGTGCCGGCGCGCGGCTTTCCCCATCCGCCGAGCTTTCACATCGACCGCCTGCGGCAGGCGCCATCCCGTTATTTCGTCGAGGTGATCTCCAAGGGCCACGGTGTGATGTATTCCTATGCGGATCGCGTTTCTCCGCGGGATCGCTGGGCGATCGCAGCCTATATCCGCGCGCTGCAGCTAAGCCAGGATGCTGATGCCGCAGGTCTCCCACCGGAAGATCAGGCGCAGCTGAGGAGGGCGGGATCGTGAGCCGCATCGAGGCCCTTCCGACCCGTCTGCTGGCGCTGAGCGGCGGCATCTTCTGCATGGCGGCTCTCGCCTTGGTTCTGGTCGCGCCAGCATCCGCCTTGCTCGGCTGGCTTGCTGCACTCGCCTTCATAAGCGCCCTGCCGCTCGGTGCACTCGGCCTGGTCATGATGATGCGCATCATTCCGGGGATCTGGCGCCACGATCTCGATCACGCGGCGAGATCGGCGCTGTCTCTTTTGCCGCTTGTGCTGATTGCCTGGCTGCCGATCCTGTTCGGTCTATCCTCCGTCTATGAATGGGTGCGGCAGCCTCCATCCGAAACCTTCAAGGCGATCTACCTGACGCCGCTGTTCTTCGATCTCAGAACCCTGTTCATTCTCGCCGCCGCTTACCTGCTTGCGCAGGCGCTACTGCGCAGCCGATCCATGGGCATCGCAATTGGCGGTCTCATCGGCTTCGTCCTCCTTCAGGAAATTCTGGCAACCGATTGGCTGATGTCGCTCGACCCGCACTTTCACTCCTCCGGTTTCGCGCTCTATGTGCTTGCGGGCCAGATGCTCACGGCGCTCGCGCTGCTGGTGCTTCTCAGCCTTTGGAAAGGGGGCGTGGCGAAGCCGGGCGTGCTCGGTGCACTCGTGATCACCGCCATCCTCTTCTGGGCCTATCTGGCATTCATGCAATATTTCATCATCTGGTCGGGCAATCTGGTTCCAGGCGCCCTCTGGTTTCAGCGCCGCGGCACAGGCATTTGGGCTTCAGTCGAAGTCTCGATTGCCTTCCTGCATCTGACGCCGCTTTTTCTTCTGTTCTTTCCGCCGATCCGCCAATCCGGGCGATGGTTGGTCGGTCTCGCGCTGATGGTCCTTGCAGGAAGATTGGTGGAATATGCCTGGCTTATCTTACCGCAGCTGACATCGTATCGAGGCTGCGCGATCATGGCCTATGGTCTGTCGCTTGTCGGGCTCGCCCAGGTCGCGCTTGCCATTCTTTCTCGTGCGAACAAGGTCGTGCGCCGATTGGCGGCAACTCCGACTATGGAGGGTTCGCCGTGACCGCCTCGCTCCACGGGAAGCCGCGGCGAAAGGAGGCTTCGCCGCAATTCGAACCAAGGGACGTCTCGCCCCGGCTGGTGCTTTGGGTGACATTTGGCCTCTTTCTCGGCATGGGTCTTTCGGTTCTCATTGTCTTTGGCATTCTGCAGTGGATTATGCTGGGCGCCGCGCCGCCGCTGACGGCGTTCGGCTCGAACCAAGCGGAGATAGGCCCTCGCCTCGAGGTGTCTCCGTCAGCCAATCGGGAGGTGCTTCAGCGGCAGGCGGAACAGCGTCTTCTGGGTTATGGCTGGATCGACCGCGAGGCTGGGAGGGCGCATATTCCGATCGACAGGGCCATGGCCATTCTGGCGGCACGCGGCTGGCCTGATCGCGACGAGCGGAAGGAAGCGCGATGAGGACCGCTGGATTCATGCTGGCTTTTGTCTTGTTTTTCTGCGCCGGCGACGCGCATGCGGCAGCCTTCGATCCATTTGCGGCGACCGGGATCGATCAAAAGCCGAATGCTCTTGTTCCCCTCGATCAGCCTTTTCGCGACGAAGCCGGTCATGTCGTCACCCTTCGACAGCTTGGAGGCGGTAAACCGATCCTGTTGGCGCCGGTTCTGCACAATTGCCCCAATATCTGCGGTGTCACCCTGTCGGGCCTGATGGAGGCTGTGCAGCGTCAATCATTTCGACCCGGCGCCGACTTTACAATCGTTGCCTTCGGCATCGATGCGCGTGAAGGCCTGAAAGAAGCTTCGGCCTCGATCGAGCAACTGAAAAGCCGCTTTCCCTCCCTCGCAGGCAGCGGCATGCATGCATTGACGGGCGAAGCGGCCGCCATTCATGGGGTGACGGATGCGCTCGGCTATCGTTACGCCTGGGATCCCGACATCGGCCAATATGCCCATGATGCTGCGGTCGCCGTCCTAACGCCGGACGGGCGTTTGAGCCGCTGGCTTTATGGTCTTGCGCCGTCAAGCGAGGACCTGAAACTGGCGCTCACCGAGGCCGGCGAGGGCCGGCTCGGCAGCTGGCGCGACCAGCTTCTGCTGCTGTGCTATCACTATGATCCGCTCACCGGGCGATACTCGTCGCTCGTTCTGGCGGCGCTTCGCTTTGTATCCGGCTTGGTCGCGATCATCGGCATCGGCCTGCTTGTCGTCATGTTCGCTCGCTCGCGTCGGCCGAGAGACACCGGGGGAGGGGCGCCATGACCTTCATTCCGCTCTGGCCGTCCGGTGCGTCGGCCTACAGTCATCAGATCGACCTGCTCGTCATCGCCTTCACCGTGCTGATCGTGGCGCTCTCGGCGCCTGTCTTCGTCCTGCTCCTCGTCTTCATCGTCAAATATCGACGCGGCAAGAAGGCCGATCGCAGACATGCATCGAACCGTAACATTCCCCTGGAGCTCTCCTGGACCATCATCCCGTTTGTTGCCTTGCTCGGCTTCTATGTCTGGTCGACCGACCTCTTCGCCAGGCTTTACCATCCGCCTGCCGACGCCATGCAGATCGACGTCGTCGCCAAGCAATGGATGTGGAAATTCCAGCATCCCGAAGGGCAGGCCGAAATCAACGAACTGCATGTCCCCGCCGGCCAACCCGTCAAGCTTACCATGGCCTCGCAGGACGTCATTCACAGCCTCTTCATCCCGGCGCTGCGCATCAAGCAGGATGTCGTGCCGGGACGGTATACGTCGAGCTGGTTCGTGGCCGACAGGCCAGGCACCTATCGTATCGCCTGCTCGCAATATTGCGGCAGCAATCATTCCGAGATGACAGGCAGCTTCGTCGTCATGAACCCCGCCGACTACGCCAAATGGCTGTCCCTGTCCTCGAATGACATCAGCCTTGCCGCGGAAGGTGCCGCTCTCTTTCGCAGCCGCGGCTGCAGCGGCTGCCACGACCCGGGAGCTTCCGTCCGCGCGCCTTCCCTGGTCGGCATCTACGGCAATCCTGTGCCGCTTCAATCCGGCGAGATCGTCACCGCCGACGATCAATATATCCGCGACAGCATCTTGCTGCCGCAATCGCAAGTCGTTGCCGGCTATCAGCCGATCATGCCGACTTTTCAGAACGTTTTGAGCGAGGAGGACGTCATGAAGCTCGTCGCCTATGTCAAATCGCTGAAGCAGGCGGGGGTGACACAATGACCGATGCAGCCGATCCGAAGCTCGAGCAAGCGAATATCCGCAGAGGCGGCTCAACGGAAACCGTCGCGCAACGCCTCAGCTACCTGCGAGCCGGCCATAGTCTCAAGTCCTGGCTGCTGACGACGGATCACAAGCGCATCGGCGTTCTCTATACTCTGTCCATTACTTTTTTCTTCTTCGTCGGTGCGGCCGCGGCCGCGCTGATCAGGCTCGATCTGCTGACGCCGGCGGGTGACCTCCTCACCAATGATGGCTACAATCGCGCCTTCACGGTCCATGGTGTGGTGATGGTATGGTTCTTTCTCATTCCATCCATCCCGAACACTTTCGGGAATTTCCTGATCCCGTTGATGATCGGCGCCAAGGACCTTGCCTTTCCCAAGCTGAACCTGCTGAGCTGGTATATCTACATGCTCGCCGGGCTGTTTACGGTGTTCGTTCTGATCGCAGGCGGCGTCGATACGGGATGGACATTTTACACGCCACTTTCGACGATGTATGCCAACGGCAACGTGATCCTGGCCGCAAGCGCGGTGTTCATCGTCGGCTTTTCGTCGATCCTCACGGGGTTGAACTTCATCGTCACGGTCCACACCCTGCGTTGCCCCGGCATGACCTGGGGCAGGCTGCCGCTTTTCGTCTGGTCGATCTATGCGACATCGCTGATCCTGGTGCTGGCCACGCCAGTGCTGGCGATCACGCTTGTCCTCATCTCGCTGGAACGGCTGTTCGGGCTCGGCATATTCAACCCGGCGATCGGTGGCGATCCGCTGCTGTTTCAGCATCTCTTCTGGTTTTACAGCCATCCGGCCGTCTACATCATGGTCTTGCCCGCCCTCGGCGTGGTCAGCGAACTTGTCGCCGCCGGTGCCCACAAGCCGATCTTCGGCTATCAGTTCGTAGCCGGATCCTCGATCGCAATCGCGGCGCTCGGATTCTTCGTCTGGGGCCACCATATGTTCGTCTCGGGGCAATCGCTCTATGCGAGCGCGGCATTTTCCTTCCTCAGCATCGCGGTGGCGATTCCTTCCGGCGTGAAGGTGTACAACTGGACGGCAACCCTTTTCAAAGGTCAGATCTCGCTCGATCCGCCGTTTCTCTTCGCCATGACCTTCATTGGCCTTTTCGTCTTCGGCGGATTGACGGGCCTGATGCTCGCCATGCTGGCAATCGACGTTCATGTGCACGACACCTATTTCGTGATCGCGCATTTCCACTACATCATGGTCGGCGGAACGATCTCGGCCTTCTTCGGCGCGCTGCATTATTGGTGGCCGAAGATCATCGGGCGCATGTATTCGCTGGCCTTGGGGCGAGTCACAGCGATCTTCTTCTTCATCGGCTTCAACCTGACGTTCTTCCCGCAATTTCTGCTTGGCTATCTCGGAATGCCGCGGCGCTATCATGTCTATCCGCCGGAGTTTCAGGTGCTGAATGTCATTTCAACCGGCGGCGCTGCCGTTCTTGGGATCGCCTACGTCATGCCATTGATATATCTCGTCTATTCGATGCGCTACGGCAAGCCGGCACCCGAAAATCCCTGGGATGCGACCGGGCTTGAATGGACGACGCCGTCGCCGCCGCCCAAGCATAATTTCGAGACGCTGCCGGTCGTCGATCGGCCGCCTTACGACTATGAAATCGAGATGAGGGACGAGCATGTCTGAGGCAGGGCCTGTCACCGATCCGTTCACCGATCCCCGTCAGCAGCATCGGGCCGCGATGATGGGGATGTATGT
Organism: Rhizobium sp. UFLA01-1127; assembly: GCF_059803845.1. Taxonomy (NCBI): domain Bacteria; kingdom Pseudomonadati; phylum Pseudomonadota; class Alphaproteobacteria; order Hyphomicrobiales; family Rhizobiaceae; genus Rhizobium; species Rhizobium sp. UFLA01-1127. Next base: position 33,772 of record NZ_JAUQTZ010000043.1, read on the forward strand.
CTTTCTCGGCAGCGAAATCATGCTGTTCGGCGGCTTGTTCTGCGTTGCCGCGGCCATGCGGTTGGCCCATGCCGCCGAGGTCGTCCACGCCTCCCGTGCTCTGCATTTCGGCATTGGTGGGCTCAATACGGCCATCCTGCTGACCTCGAGCCTGTTTGTCGCTCTGGGCGTGGAAAGTGCACGAAAGGGCCGAACCAAAATCACGCGCGGCTGGCTCGTTGGAGCCGCCGCCCTTGGCTTGGCTTTCCTCGCGACGAAAGCCTATGAGTACCAGATGGAATTCGCTGAAGGGCTGCTCCCGATAGAGGGCGTGCATTCTCGTTATACGGACGGCATTCAGCATCTCTTCATGAACCTCTATCTCATCGCGACCAGCCTGCATGCGGTGCATCTGTCCATAGGCATCGTGCTTTTGCTCACGCTGTCGTTTCGCTTGGCATGCAGCTCGATCGAGCTGCCGGAGCGGGCGATCGTTCTCGTCACCGCGGGCCTCTATTGGCATCTGGTGGATGTGATCTGGGTCTTCCTCTATCCTGTGTTCTATCTTGCGAGGTGAACGTCATATGCTACGCCTCGCAAATCCTCTCGTCGTCATCTGGGCAATCTTGCTGGTTCTGCTAAGTGCCACCATCGCGGCCAGCTTTGTACTGAGCGGACCGTTGGGCCTCATCGTCAGCCTCTCGATCGCGGCGGTCAAGTCTGCAATGATCTGCTGGCGCTATATGCATTTGAATGAGGAGACGGCTCTTAATCGCATTGCCGCAGTTGCCGCAGCCTTCTGGCTGCTGATCCTGCTCGGATTTCTTGGTGTCGATTACTGGACCCGTGCACTTGTCTAGAACGTTTCCGCTTTTCTTCGAATCGCAAAAGCGCTCTATGCTCTTGTTTCCTTGCGCATTCCGGACGGAAACCGATGCGCACTTTTCCTGGCAATGCTCTATGCGTTCAGAACCCGGCCGGCGACGAAAGGACAAAGCGATGTTGGCTGGCGGATCACTCGCGATCATGGCACTCGATGGAATATGAGGAGCGCCTTGGAAGACCTCCTCGGAACATTATCGACCGGATGCGGTTTTGTCTCTTTGTCAGCTATCGATGCCGAGCAGACAAACGCGGAGTGCGTAGCTCGCAAGGAGACGAAATGGACCGCCACTCACATGCACGCCGCCGCATGATGATTTTCGTGATGACGATTTTCGTTCTTGCCTGCCTCGTCGCAGTCTATTTCGCCTTCGCACTTCATCCCGGCAAGCCGGCTCCGCCCAATGCAGGTACGGTGTCATCTCAGGTTCACTAACGCCAAACGCGATCATTGGGTGGGCGCGTTTGGCGCCCCTCATTGGGGCCGGCCAACGCAAATTGGCTAGGCCATCCGAAAGGATGCTTGTTGCTCACCGTGCGGCCGGACTGACAATCCGGCAAACTTCAGTCAACCCTGAAGGCGCGTTCTTTCCAGAGGTCAGCTTGCCTTTCGGTGCGGCCTTCGGTCCTCCAAGAGGCGCAAAAGCAAGTTCCGTTTTCTCCCGTACTGGATAAGGTCAATGTCGCTGACAAGCGTTGCCCCGCCCTCGCGTCGCTCCAAGGTGATCTTGCGGCTATGAAAGGCCTCCAGCTCAGCTCTATGGCCGACGCTGATAATGGTGACCTTCGGCAGTTCGCGAATCACCATTTCCATCATCTTGTCCTGGCTCTTTTCATCGAGCGCCGATGTTGCCTCGTCAAGGACGATGATATCGGGATCGTGTAGCAGAAGACGTGCGAATGCGAGCCTCTGCTTTTCGCCGCCCGACAGCGTCTGGTCCCATGGCGCGTCTTCCTCAATTCTGTCGTTCAGATAGTCGAGGCCGACCTTCTCGAGGGCTGCTTTGATCTCATCCAGAGTCCAGTCTTCGGCAGCGCGGGGATAGGCGACGGCGCGGCGAAGTGTGCCCGATGGGATATAGGGTCGCTGTGGCAACATGAACAATCGGCTATCGGGATGAAAATTCACGCTGCCATGGCCCCAGGGCCAAAGACCCGAAATTGCCCGCACCAGCGTGCTTTTGCCTGTGCCGGATTCCCCAGCGACCAATACTCGTTCGCCGGGATCGATCTCCACCTCCGTTTCCTTGACCACCGAGGTGCCGTCATCGAGCGTTACGGAGAGATCATTTAGGCACAACATAGCCTCATCCTCGGTTTCACCGTGCTTGATACGTCCGAGGGAATCGCTCTTTTCGGCACGCTCCAATCCGTCGAGCGACGTCATGAGTGAGGCGACGCGGTGCGCGGAGGCGTTCCAGTCGGCAAGACGCGGATAATTATCCACCAACCATCCGAATGCATTCTGGACGATGGCGAAGGCAGAGGCAGCCTGCATCACCTGGCCAAGCGTCATGCTGCCTTCGAGAAATTTCGGTGCGCAAAGCAGGACCGGCACGACGGGTGCGATCAGCATTGATCCGTGCGACACGAGCGTCGTGCGCATGTATTGGTGCGCAAGCCGTGCCCACTGCTTCAGCACATTGCCAAAGGTCCTTTCGAGATCGTTGCGCTCCTCCTCTTCGCCGCCGAGCAAGGCAATGCTTTCGCCGTTTTCGCGCACATGCGTCAGCGTATAGCGAAATTCGGCTTCTACCTGGTTCTTGACCTCGGAAATCTCGACGAAATGACGTCCAATGATCGCCATCGAGGTGGAGGTGACGACCGCATAAAGAACCGCGGTAACGACGAGAAAGCCGGGAATTGTGAAGACCGAGCCTGCGATCTGGAACGACAGCGCGCCGCCGATCGTCCACAGCACCACGATGAAGGTCGATGCCGACACAAACGCCGCAATGACGCCGGCAAGGAAATCTACGGGGGATTCGGTCGCGATCCGCAAATCCTCGGAGAGACGGGCCTCAGGGTTCTTGTGGCCTTCGCCGCCGATCAGATTCAACTGGTAGTAGCGGCCGTTGGCGAGCCAGCGCGCGATGAGCGCGGTCGTCAGCCAGGAACGCCATCGTCTCTGGATCATCATGCGAATGTAGACTTGTGATGTCACAAGGGCGACGCTTGCGAGCACGAGCGGCGGAAACACCAAGCTCAGGAAATAGACGTTATGGGCATTGCGTTGCTCGATGGCGTCAAAAATAGCGCGGTTCCAGATATTTATCCCATACTGGACGCAGACATTCAGGCCAATCAGCGCAAGCAGTCCGATCGTGCACGGCCACGCAAAACCGTCTCCGCGGCCGCTCCAATAACCGCGCGCGCTGATCCAGAAACGTGTAAGTAGGTAACCCTTGCGTGCCTTTTCGGCCTCCTCAGGCGTTAGATTCGGATCGAGTTCAATGATCTTTGGAGGAAGCCCGGCGTCGACAATCGGGAGCTTCTCTTGGTGCGACCCCTCAGGTCCAGGCGACTTGGCGCGGTCGACCGATTTCGGATTGGATTTAGCGTCGGTCATAAGCACGACAACGACCTATAATTCAAAAAGTTTCACGATGTGAACCTTGCCTATGGAAGACCGTCGTTGAGAGGGTGAAGCAATCGGATCGCGCGCGTTTGCCTCGTATCGGCCGCGAGCTATCGCGCTGATTGACGATACGTTGATCCGATGACCTCAGGGAACCGTCCATCGCAAATGACGTTTTACTGTCAGGAGGAATTCATTATGTGTCCGCAGAAGCCGATCATCGCCTCAGTCTTCGCACCCGCGCTTGGACTACCCAATCCCATACAATACTACCCTGAACACTCACCTCGTCTTCCAGCCTCAGAGAGCGAAAAGGAAGCGTATGAACAGGGTGTGAAGGCTGGAAAATGCGAAGCTGAGAACAGAAAGAACCCCTATCCTGACAACAGCGAACAAGCCAAGGCCTATGAGCATGGCTACCTTGATGGTCAAAAAATCGGGTTCGAGACTATATCGTGACCACCGATGATCGCAGGCGCTGGTGAGCTTCGGCATTTCTAGCGACGAGCCAAAGGATTCGCCTTCCCGTTACCGGCTTCACTACCCTTGATCCTTGGATGATGGTGGGAAAGATAAAAGGTGCACGGCAGGTAGTTGTTTCGGGGTTTCGGATATTGGCCCGCCGAAATCAGATCGGCGGGCGACGCGATGATCGGTGGACACCGCTGGTCACCAATGGAGGCAGTTGGCGACGGCAAAAGAGATTGCCTATCAGGCGAGCATGCGGATAGTGGGCTCGCGGTCCCAATAGCGCTTGGGCGCAGCACCCAGGAAGGAGCCGAGATCGACGACACCGGCATCGGGTCGGATGCCTGCCTTGTCGAGCAGCACCTTGGCTGCCGCGTCATGGCCGATCGCCTTCAGGTGCCCAAATGCGTCCATCACCCATTGTACCGCTGTTCCGTCGTTAAGCAGCGAGGTTGCGCCCTCCTTCGAGAGGATGACGGCAACCGCATCGAAAAGCTGTGACGGCGAACCAAGGAGCTGTCCGTCGGCCCTAATCGTATTGCCGTCAGAAAGCTTCGTTTCCCCGACTTTCGGGGCCACGATGAAGGGTCTTGCCCTGGCGCCGTTCACGGCGCCGACGAGATCGGAGATCGCCTTGGCATCGCTTCCACCTGCGATCAGGATGCCGATCTGCCGTCCTTCCAGCGTCTCCTTCATGTTTTTCTGAATGGAAAGGGCGGCGGAAGCGTCGAGATCGATCGGTTCGCGTGCCGGCGAATTCTTGGCTGGCCCGACAAGCCCCAGCCCGGCGGCGACCCGATCGGCAAGTCCGGCATCGACATTGACGAGGTTTCCGACCATGCGCGGCGGCACATGCTGCAATTGTACTTTCGACAATTCGAAGACGAAGGCGGATGCGATATGAGCCTGTTCCGACGGCGTTTGGGATTTCCAGAAGAGACGCGCCTGGCTGTAGTGATCGGCGAAGAGTTCGCCGCGCCTGCGCAGCTTGTCGCCCTGTTCGCCGTCGCCAGCCTGATGCTCATAGGTGTTAAAACCTGTCGCCGGGCATTCGCGCGCGCCGCCGGTTTCGCTGTTCTCGCCGAGGCTGTTCGGCTCGTAATTGGCGCGGCCCTTCGGCACCTGCATTTGCATTTGCCCGTCGCGCTGGAAATTCATGACGGGGCATTTGGGCGCGTTGATCGGCAATTGATGGAAGTTTGCGGTTCCCAGGCGGGATTTCTGAGTATCGAGGTAGCTGAAAAGCCGCCCCTGCAGCAGCGGGTCGTTGGTGAAATCGACGCCTGGCACGATGTTGGCCGGGCAGAATGCCACCTGTTCGGTCTCGGCAAAGAAATTGTCCGGATTGCGATCAAGGACGAGGCGCCCGACCATCCTCAGCGGCAGAACTTCTTCGGGAATGATCTTGGTGGGATCCAGAATATCGTAGGGCAGGCTTTCGGCGAAAGCATCGTCGAAAAGCTGGAGGCCCAATTCCCATTCCGGGAAATGCCCGGCGGCGATCGCCTCGAAAAGATCACGGCGATGGTAGTCGTTGTCAGCCGCCTGCAGCTTCAGCGCCTCATCCCAGACCAGCGATTGAATGCCGAGTTTCGGCCTCCAGTGAAACTTTACAAATGTCGATTTGCCCGTATCGCTGACGAAGCGAAAGGTGTGAACGCCAAAACCCTGCATCATGCGAAAAGATCGGGGAATGGCGCGATCCGACATCGCCCACATCAACATATGTGTGGATTCCGGCATCAGCGATGCCCAGTCCCAGAAGGTGTCATGAGCCGTGGCCGCTTGCGGATAGGCTCGGTCCGCCTCCATTTTGACGGCATGCACAAGATCGGGGAATTTCATCGCATCCTGGATGAAGAAGACGGGGATGTTATTGCCGACCAGGTCCCAATTGCCCTGCTTCGTATAGAACTTCACCGCGAAGCCGCGCACGTCGCGCGGCGTATCCACCGAGCCTGCACCGCCGGCGACCGTCGAAAAGCGGACGAAGACCGGCGTCTTTTCACCCTTGCGCTGAAAGAGATCGGCGCCGGTTACATCGGACAGCGATTCATAGAGCTCGAAGAAGCCGTGCGCGGCCGAACCTCGCGCGTGCACGATCCGTTCGGGAATGCGCTCGTGGTCGAAATGGAAAATCTTTTCACGCAGGACGAAATCTTCAAGCAGCGTCGGGCCGCGTAGGCCGGACTTTAGGCTGTTCTGATTGTCCGACACCCGGATGCCCTGATTGGTGGTCAGATGGTCCGCGCCGTCATGAGGACCGTTTTCGGGAATGTGCTGGTGTGTCTCACCGCCGCTACCGCGCGAAGTTTCGAAGCGCCTTTCCGTTGCCATGATATCCTCCTTCTGCCGCCGGAACAGCTGATCGAACCTCTCTCGGCCCGTAATGTTCCTGCTGTCTGGAGGTTGAAGACCGGCAAACTCAAAGCTCGATCAATGCGATCCCGAGATCGCTTTGATATCGACGATGCAGCTCTACCGGCGTTTCGACGATGGTTGCTTCCAAGGTCGGATGCACGATACCTTCCAGGAAGTGACCGCCGCGCGTGGAGCCGTCCTCGAGGCCTAAGACAGCATGAAGATGGAGGCTTGCCTTGCCGTCGTCACCTGTCGCAATGTCACCGATCAGGCTCAGCACCTCACATTGTTCGGCAATAGGGATCTTGCGGTAGGTGCGCTTGCTAAAATCGAACCAGCCGACGGTCGCTCGTTCGAATGCGCCGATTGCGGTGATCGAGGCGGCATTGAGACGCTGGTCCGTGGCGAAGCGGGCCAGCGTGGAGAACGCCTCTTCATTCGCATCGAGCACGACGACGTAGGTCTCGAGGCCGTTCCGCAGGTCAACTTTCTTGAAGTTCATCGCGCTCGTCTCCCGTTCAATCCTGTGCCGGCTGGCCGTTGGAGGCGGACACGCCGCCATCGACGGCAATGTTGGCGCCGGTGACGAAGCTTGCGTCGTCACTTGCCAGAAAGGCGATGACAGCCGCAACCTCTTCCGGCTCGCAGACCCGGCCGAGCGGGATACGTTCCTTGAACTTGGCAACGAGGGCTTCGTCCTTGAGCATATCCTGTGTCATACCGGTCCGCGTGAGGCTAGGACATACGGCGTTGACGCGAATTCCCTTTCGGCCGAGATCGAGCGCCAGGGCACGGGCCAGGTTGACGATGCCACCCTTAGCGGCGTTGTATGGACTCATGCCCCAATCGCCGCCGGTGCCGGAGACAGAAGCGGTGTTGATGATCGACCCCCGGGTCTTTTCAAGATGTGGGATGGCCGCGCGACAACCGAAGAATACGGCGTCCAGGTCGTTGGCGATGACGGCATGCCATCGTTCGTCTGAGATGTCGGTGGGCTCGCCACCCTCGTGAATGCCCGCATTGTTGACGATCACATCAAGGCGACCGAACCGCTCCACCACTGCCGAAACCATCGCGGCGACCGCCGAAGATGCCGATACATCCACCACCTGCTTGAGGCTGCGCTCGGCTGGCAGATCTGCAACGACTTTTTCCAGCGCTTCGGTACGGCGATCGACGAGGGCGACACTAGCGCCTTCCTTGGAAAACCGTCGCGCCGTCGCCTCGCCCATTCCTGATGCCGCGCCCGTCACGATGACGACCTTTTCCTCGAAGCGCTGCATCGGACTGTCCTTTCAAAATCAGTGAAACGGGATTTCTCGAAACTCGGCTTTCGACAGGAACCGTTACCGGACATGAATGTTCCGGGACGGATCCCGCAGAGAGCGTGTCATTGATGGAACCGAAAGCGCGGCAGAGGGTTTGGATGGGACTGCAACCATTGCCGGAAGAAAGTCATGACATATCCGAGACCGCCATTTTCGCCGCAGCAACAGCCCATGCCGGGCTATACCGCTGCCATGCATCCTGCACCCGATCATGGAGAGAGGACCTATCGCGGATCGGGAAAGCTTGACGGCAAAAGGGCTGTCATCACCGGTGGCGACAGCGGCATTGGCCGCGCGGTCGCGATCGCCTTTGCCCGCGAGGGCGCCGATGTTCTGATCGCCTATCTAAATGAAAATGACGATGCTTATGAAACCAAGAAATGGGTTGAGGAGGCCGGCCGCAAGGCAGTACTGATGGCCGGCGATATTCAGGATCCCAAACATTGTCGAGAGATTATCGACAAGGCTGTCGCCGAACTCGGAGGGATCGATATTCTTGTTAACAATGCTGCGCATCAAGAGAGCTTTCAGGATATCGGCGATATCACTGACGAGGAGTGGGAATTGACCTTCAGGGTCAATATCCATGCCATGTTCTATCTGACCAAGGCGGCAGTGCCGCACATGAAGCCGGGTAGCGCCATCATCAATACAGCGTCCATCAACTCCGATACTCCAAACCCGACTTTGCTCGCCTATGCCACCACCAAAGGGGCCATTCAGAATTTTACCGCCGGGCTGGCGCAATTGCTCGCGGAAAAGGACATTCGCGCCAACGCCGTCGCGCCTGGACCTATCTGGACTCCATTGATCCCTTCCACGATGACGTCAGAGGCGGTCGAGAATTTTGCAAAGCAGGTGCCGATGAAGAGACCGGGTCAGCCGGCTGAACTGGCGACGGCCTATGTCATGCTCGCCGATCCACTCTCCAGCTATGTTTCCGGCACAACTATCGCCGTTACCGGAGGCAAGCCTCTCCTTTGATTTCGGCGCGAGGGATTTGTACGAAATGAACTTGGCAGCATTCCTCAGATCGTCCGTGAAAGGCCTATTCCAGCAAAAGGATCGCCATCTTGGCCGCCATCCCAAGCGGAAAGGCGGCAAGTAGGGGCGAATTGCCCCTCGTGTCGATAGCTGAGCGGAGATCCTAGTGCCTCGATTCACCTCAGGCCAGCTTGAACCGGCTGCCCACGGAATTCCTCCTCGGGAGCTTGGTTCAGGATTCACCCCAGCCCTTCCGGTCGCAAACCTTCGCCCGGAACAAAACATATCGTTGAATGTTTGGCAGATGCTCTCTCGCCAGGAATTTGGAGATGCCGACATGGTCGATCAGGATCTTCGGACTACGTATCCTCTTCCACACCGCCCCGTTCACTCGCTCTTCATTCCGATCCCAATGGTTTGTTTCCTCGGCACATTGGCAACAGATCTGGCCTATTGGGGAACGGCTGAAATGATGTGGGCGAATGCCTCAGCATGGCTGCTTACAGTTGGCTTACTGTTCGGTTTGCTTGCTGTAATTGCCTTGATTGTCGATGCTCTTGGCCGGCGTCTTTCTTCGATGCGAGGCCCTGTTTGGCTATATATGATCTGTAACGCTCTTATCCTCGTCCTGTCATTCTTCAACGCTCTGGTGCACAGCCGCGATGCGTGGACTTCCGTCGTTCCGACCGGCCTTATTCTTTCATCCGTGGTGGTTGTGCTCGTCCTCTTTAGCAGCTGGATAAGGCGGTCGCGGATTTACCGCAGAGGTTCGGGAGCCGAAAGATGAACCTTAGGATAGATAAACCGACTGTGTCATTCTCCTTTGCTGCGCTTATCTGCGGCACGATTTTCATGCTTTCTGGCTGCGATCAGAACGAACAGAATCCGAAGGATCAGGTCGGGCCAAATCCGACACTGCCGGCTCAGACACAATATCTCCTTCCGCCAATGCATGTCGCCAAGGTGGTCGGCTGGCAAAACGGTGAAAAGCCGCAGGTAGCGGAGAGGTTGCAGGTCAAGGCGCTCGCGACCGGATTGAAGCATCCGCGTTCGGTTTATGTGCTGCCGAACGGCGATGTTCTCGCCGTGGAATCCGTAGCGCGGCCTGCCGCGTCTATCAAACGTCCCAAGGATCTGATCATGGGCTGGATCGAGTCGATGGCGACATCTGCCGGCAACAACGAAGGAAGCAATCGCATAACCCTTTTGCGCGATGCCGATGGGGACGGGGTTGCCGAAACGAAGAGCGTTTTTCTTGATCATCTCGACTCCCCTTTCGGTGTCGCTCTTGTCGGTAGCGACCTTTATGTCGCAGAGACGGACAAGATCATGCGTTACCCGTACAAGACGGGAGAGACGAGCATCCCCGACCCGGGAACGAAACTTGTCGATTTGCCGGGCGGTCCCATCGATCACCATTGGACCAAGAGCCTTGTGGCGAGCCCCGATGGGGCGCTGCTTTATGTTGGTGTCGGATCGAACAGCAATATCACCGAAAACGGCATACAGGCGGAAATGGACCGCGCCTCCATCTGGGAGGTCGATAGAGCAACCGGCCGCCATCGGATCTTCGCAGACGGCTTGAGAAATCCGAATGGTCTGTCCTGGGAGCCGCAGACGCACGCTCTCTGGGCCGTTGTCAACGAGCGGGATGAACTGGGTCCCAATCTCGTGCCGGACTATATGACCTCGGTGAAGGAGGGGGGCTTTTACGGCTGGCCGTACAGCTATTTTGGCAAGAATATCGATCCGAGGGTCATGCCGCAAAGGCCAGATCTGGTTGCGAAGGCGATCGTTCCGGACTACGCACTGAGCTCGCATGTCGCGCCCCTGGGTATGGCCTTCTATACCGGTACCAGTTTGCCGGCGGCCTATCGCGGCGGAGCCTTCGTCGGCGAGCACGGGAGCTGGAATCGCTACCAGTTCAACGGCTACAAGGTCGTCTTCGTGCCGTTCGCCGACGGTCGGCCAAAAGGCCTTCCCCAAGACGTCGTGACCGGCTTTTTGAATGGCGACAACGAGGCCAGGGGGCGGCCGGTAGGGCTGGCGGTCGACAAAGCCGGTGCTTTGTTAATTGCCGATGACGTCGGCAACACGGTCTGGCGCGTTACCGCGGCAGCAACGCCATAATCCGATCATCAACGTCGTCGGAAAGGGCATGCCCGGCTCGCGGTCCGTCGCCGTTGAAGATCGTTGCCGAGCGGCAATCTCCGGCCGAGTGCGGCTTGATGTGAAGAAGGATCAAGTTGTACTGAGGCCGAGCTAGTCTCGGTCGCCGTCGCGAAGATCGCTGCGACAAGTACCAGCTTCCCTGCATCTCAGTAATTTCGGTTTGAGACGCGGGGTCCGACCGACTTCTCAGCGGCCCTCGCGCTGCATCCTTTTGCGCATGGCTTTGCGATGTCTACTGACGGCCTGCGCCTTTTCCCGAATACGTCGCTTCGAGGGCTTTTCGTAGGCGCGCCGTTCTCTCATTTCCCGGAACAGGCCTTCGCGTTGCAGTTTTCTTTTCAGCACCTTGAGTGCCTGCTCTACATTATTGTCTCTTACCAGAACCTGCATCTTATTCTCCTTGCTGTTGCCAATGATAAGCGGGAGGCCGTCACCCGAGTTGCTCGGCGATCAGCTTTTGAAGCTCGCTGCGGCTGAGCAAACAGGGGTAGGGTTTCCAGCTCTTGTCGTCCGTCCTCTTGTCAGTTTCACGGCGCTCATGCGATTTCATTGCCGCGAGCGCGGCGATTGCGTTTGATTTGTTCAATAGAATCTCCTCAGCTGGCCATTGAGCCAGCCCGAATGTCGATGGATAGTGGAAGCGCCCGTCACATTATCGGACAGGGCAAAGCACGTACCGCCTAAAAGACCAGGCAATTGGAGCCTAGTCGGCTATTGCAGTGCAATGAACAGACGGAGTCATCGTTCTCGTAACGCTAAATGGGTATCGCGTCGCGATGTTACAAGCAGGACCATTTTTACGCGCCTCCAGGATATGCGAGGCCGCATGTCACACATCCGGCGGAATATGGGAATCGACACTGATCGTTTTCAGATTGTTGTGAACCTTGACGACACCGGGCGCCGACAGCCCGAGAGCTTCCGCATGTTCGGCAATGGCCTGCGTTTCGACGCTGCCTTCCAATGTTACTATGCCGTTGTCTGCATGAACCTCAATGCTGTCTGCATCGATGTCCTTGCTCTCAATGAACCGTTCGGTAATCGTCGCTTCCAATTCATCGTCATCGATGCGACCGGGTGGAAGTGGCCCAGTCGTGTAGGCCGTGTCTTCCTCAAGCCCGTCCGCACCTGCGGTATCTCCAATCACGCCCGAATTGGGTTCCTCGTCAAAATTTGCCGGGGTGGTGCCATATTCTCGATTTTCCGGATTGGGCGAACTCAAACCGCTCTCATCCGAATACGGCCAGCCATCGCGATTGTCGCGATCCTGATAGTCGCGATAATCTTCTTCTCGTGGCAGGATTTTGGACTTGCGAGGCTGCGTCATAGCCAATCTCCTTTGCTTCAACTCAATAAACCGGCAGGCTCGGATTTTGTTTCACGGATGCATATCCGGCTTCGTCGATCTGCTAGTGGTGCTTGAAGTATTGCACTTCGCGCTCATGCTTTTCGGCGGCCTCGCGGGTTTTGAATGTCCCGAGATTTCTGCGCTTGTGTGTCTTCGGATCGAGCTTGCCAGAGTAGAGACGATACTCGCCGGATTTCAGTTTGCGGATCATGACGGCTCCAATGAAAGAACACAAGGGGTAGAACACCTTCAACCGGTGGCCTTTCCCTGGGTTCGGATGTGGTTTGACCGGC